>JBGCFJ010001017.1:0-20867 GCA_045106885.1 Saprospiraceae bacterium | reverse complement strand
CTTAATTTGTTCTGTTATCTCATTATAAAAAGCAATTCTTTTCTCTTTTTCTATATCCAATGCAGCAGTCACCTTCTCCAACAATAAAGGTGCATTTGGTAATTCCAAAATGGAATTAATCAATTCGTTTTCTATAGATAAGGAATGATTCATTATGTCTTTTTTAACAAAGATAACGATTTTGTTTGTTTAAAGCTATCCTCTTTCATTCTGATTTTACTCCCCAAACTCCTTCCCCATCATCTGCCAAACCGTCACAAATAAAGCCGCGATAATTGGCCCAATCACAAAACCAGATAGACCAAACCAAGTGATGCCTCCCAAGGTTGAAATCAAAATCAAATAATCGGGCATCTTCGTGTCTTGTCCGACTAATCGAGGGCGTAGAATATTATCGGCTAAGCCTATTACTAAAGACCCAACAATTAAAATGGCAATAGCGCGTCCAATTTCTCCTTGAAAGAACAAAATAATCGCTGCTGGCAACCAGACAATCGTACTACCAATTGGTAAAAGGGATAAAAATATCATCACGACTCCCCATAACATCGCAGCAGGAATCCCAACTGCCCAAAATAAGAGTCCACCAATCACTCCTTGCAAAATAGCGACTAATAAACTGCCTTTTACAGTTGCCCTCGCCACACTTTCAAACCGACTGATTAACGCTCGTTCTTTCTCATCACCAATCGGCAATACCCAAATAATCCCTTCAATTAATTGCTTGCCATCACGGAGAAAAAAGAATAAACAATAAAGCATGACCACAAACTGCAAAAAGAAACCAAAGATATTTTGAGTAATCGTCAAAGCTTGACCAGCGGCCATTTTTGACCCATTGGTTATCAAATCATTTAATCCTTCTTTCACCCGCTCTAGACTCAGCCCATAATCTTTTAAAGCTTCTATATTCATAGGAATACTAGCTCGAATTTCATCAATTGTTCCTTTCAAATCTATTTCTCCAGAATTCACCTTTTCGTAATAAAAAATACTTTCTGAAACCAAAGAAGACCCAATAAATAAAAGGGGAATAATGACAATCGTAATAATAAAAAGAAGCGTTAAGGCAGCTGCTAAATTTTCTTTTCCTTTTAATCGAATCTTTAATCTATCGAAAGTTTGATGAAATAAAATAGTCAGAATAATCGCCCAAAAAATGCCCATCATAAATTCACTAATCAAACCGACAAAAGCAGCGGATACAATTAGGACTAAAACCAAAAAAAAGATATGTGGAAAACTTTTTTGCATAATTAATTATTACTTCGTATTGGGTAATTTTTGCCTCACTAGCAATATAATCATAAAATATAATTATTCCGCAAAGGGCTTAGCGCATGGGGCGGAGACATAAAAAGCAGTAAAACAGTTGAATAATTTTAAGGATTTACAAAGGGAAAATCTTTTAAATACAAATAGGTCAACCCTTTGCCCTACGCCCAATGCTCTTTGCTTAATACTCTATGTTCAAGTTTTCTATAGGAAAAAATATATGTGTTTCTCAATTTAGCCAAAAAAGTAACTAGAAAAATAGGAACAATTCCTATTTTTTGATATATAAACAGCCCGTTTCTTTTCGCTAACTTGCTAAGCTTTCCCCCAATTCACTTTTCGACCAGACATATGTTTAGAAGATGGACGCAAGACATAGACTTCTTCTATGTTTTTCATTAACTCCTCCAATTGTTCCTTGGGATTAGGATGCTCCAGAATATACTTAAAAACTTGTAAAAGGGATTCAATGCTCAGTTTGTCTCGTAGGCTTCCTACTGTATAAGCGGGAAGATTGTTTTCTATCCTGGCTGTCTGTGTAGGATGAGAAAGGAGGCAGTGATCAAACAGCAGGCTCAGGATCAAGGATCTCCGAGAGCCCTCTTTACCCACATGCTTGGTCAACTGCCCCCACCCTTCGTACATCTTCCAGTCTTGAAAAAAAACCTCTACTAACCAACGTAAAGTAAAGCATTCCAATACATCTTTTACTCGCCAAGTCATATCTTTGGCAATTATATAGCGATAAGTTGTTTCTCCCTCATATTTTAAGGCTATTATTAGTCGTTTCTTTCCTTGTGATTCCACTTTTGCAATCACACTTGAATAATATATCTTCTCTTCCTTGCCTCCCCTTATTATTAGTTTACTTTCTATGGCTGCTCGACTATTAAAATAGGTGGAGGCATGGTAAATTTTACCTTGAACTCGTATCTTTTGGTTATGTCGTATTTGGCTGATTATCTGAATTTTAGGGTATATATTGGCTACCCCATCTATAAATTCACTCGTTCCAAATAAAGCATCTGCTTTTACTCCCTTTATCCGTATTTTTGGAAAATAACTTTTAAATTCTTCTACTAGAATAAGTCCCAATTGGTTCATTGTTGGATACTCTGGATTTCGTGTAGGTTCATTTGGTCGATGAACCTTCTTTACTCCTTTTTTCTTTAAACGCTTTTCTTCTTTTCTCCATGCTCTTAACTCTGGATCCATTTGATAAAATTTAAAGCCTACTGGAATACTCACTTTTTCTGTTACTAGCAGTACAAATAGTATCCCTTGTCCATTAAAATAGCCCCCACTCTTTTTATCTTTGTGCTTGCCTAATTTATACAACTGCTTCGCATTCTTTGACCGTTCTCGATCCGTATCATCTAACTCTAAAGTTCCCTCCTTTATATTGTATTTTTCTAATATTACTTCTATGCTCGTTTTTAACAACAATTCCCAATTAATTTTACTCTTACGGAACATCCAACTTAATGCTGGTAATAACCAATTCCCATAACTACCTCGCTCAAATCTTGCCCAGCATACCGTATTTGTTAACAAAATACCCGTTAAACAAAATGACAACCATAACTCCTGTCGGTTTGTTAAACAGTAATTCGGATTTGATACTAATAAACCTTCTGATATCTTTTTAATAAAATCTCGTACAAATGGTAATATTTGAACTTCTAGCATTTTTTCTTTTTGCAAAGTTAAATATTTTTTTGCCCTATTTTTTTATTAAATACTTGAACATTGAGTTATACCTTTACACCTTTACACCTCTACCCCTCTTCCCCTAGTTTTATCCTTTCTACTTTTATTTTAAAAACTAAAACAGAATTAGCTGGAATCGCTACATTTTCTTCATAAATAGCTCTAGGACCATAAGCGAGTTTGGATGGAATTAATAAAATACCTTCGCTACCTTCAGAAAAATGCGTAAGTCCTTCATCCCAGCCTTTGATTACTTTTCTTTTGCCCAATAAAAATTTATAGGTTTCTTTTGCTTTGGTGGCATCAAATGGTTTCCCATCTAAGAGAATTCCTTCGTAAGTGACGGCAAGTTCGTCGCCTACTTTTGCTTTTGCGCCCTTTCCTTCTTTGGTAATGATATAACTTAAACCAGAAGTTGTTCTTTTGGTTCTTAACTTATTAGACAAAGCGTAGTCTTGAATCAATTTTTTATCAGTTCGGAATTGTGCCTCAATACCTGCTTCATAAGCCGCTTGTTCCTTTCGTTCCAATTCTTCCATATAGGCATCATACTCTTGTTCGGATAGAATTTTTAGTACTTCTACTTCAAATTGTAAAGCAGAATTAGGCGGTACATCTTGTCCTGCCCCTCGTTTGCCATAAGCTAAATTTGATGGAATGTATATCGTTCCTTTGCTACCTAAAGGAAATGCTCGTATGCCTAAATCCCAGCCTTTAATAACTTGTCGATAGCCCACTTGAAAAACAAAAGGGTCTGTTGGGTCAGATTCCTGAAAGACTTTCCCGTCTAATAGTTTGCCTTTAAAATTAAGCGCCAAATAATCGCCTACTTTAGGTTTTCTACCTGTTCCTTTTTCGGTAAATGTATAATATAAGCCATAATCTGTGCCTTCCGCAACAATATTTTGAGCTTCTAAGTAGGTTTTAAGGTCAACCACGGTCTCGCTTTCTTGTGCAGAAAGATTGGTTATCCAACAGAAAAGAAATAAAATAGGTAGAATTATGTGATTTAATTTCATAGTATCGGTCTGAATTGTTTATTTTATAAAAGTTATTTTCCATCTATTAGTAAAACGACTATTCGTTATTAAAAGTACAACCCCAATGAAAAATATATATCTATTTCTTGTGTTCATAGTCTTATTGTCTGCTTGTAAAGAAAAGAATCAGCCAAAAGATATTACTAAACAAACTAATATCCCCAAAATTGATACCATTTCTTACGAATTGAAAAGTATTAGCAAAGAATCTGGGAATTGTGAAGGCGAAACGGTCAAGTGTATCACCGCAGTTGTACAGTATGTTGAGGTGAAAGGTAATCAACCAATAGCACATCAAGGTATTAATAATAATATTGAAAGAATAACCAAAGGGAACGCATCGACTATAGAAGCTTCTTTAGATAGCTTTATAATAGCAGCAAAAGGTTTCTTTGAGGAGTTTCCTGATGTATCAGCTGGTTATGGTTTAGAAATAGAGCAGTCGGTTTTATTGAATACGCCAACATTGTTAACGATTGAAGCCTTTAATTATGCCTTTACAGGTGGCGCACATGGTAATTATGGAACGATTTACTATAACTTTGATGCGACTACAGGAGCAATTATTACGCTAAATGATATTTTAATAGACAAGTATGAAGTTCAGCTTAAAGCTATTGCCGAGCCTATTTTTAAGGCAAATTATTTAGAAGCGGGTATGACCAATTACTCAGATGCAGGATTTTATTTTGAAAGTGATGTCTTTAAATTGACGGAAAATTTTGCCATTACTAAGGAAGGCTTAAAATTTTTGTATAATCCATACGAAGTTGCGCCTTATGCTTTAGGTCAGCAAGAAATAATGATACCTTACACAGCTTTAATAGGATTGATAAAACCAAATAGTTTATTGGAGCAATTTCAATAAGATTATGGCTTTTAGGGAATAGCAACTTGACTATACTTCATTAGGTTAGGAGTTGAACAATTTTGAGGAGGATATTTTGTTTCTGTACAAAGCTATTTTTCGGCTAATAGCCTTTGTTATTAGGCTAAAAATAGCTAAAGTAGAGGAGCAAAAGATTCCCTCAAAAAGTTTAAATCTTAACCTAATGAAGTATATATACCAAAAAAGTCGGAGCAAATAACTCCGACTCGAAATAAACACCTAAAACCCTATTAACTAATCTTTTATATTTTTAAAAGTCTTGATTAAAGACTGTTTTGCTATATTGGTATGGTTAGTAAAAAAACAATTATTTCCTAAAATTAGTTTCCAAACAATGCTTTAATCCATCAAACTATTTTCTTCTATACCATTCTTCTATTTATTATATATCAATTGCTGTTCCATACCAATTTTTCAGACTTTGTGTTAGTTTTCAACAAAAATTAATGCCACTTTGACATCTTTATTTTAATTTAAGTGACAATATGGCATTATTATTTATTCTGAATAGATAGGAATAGTCCTTATTATAATATTTTACCGTTTTTTAATAACTGAAACCCTAAGACTTTTATATACTTTTGTACCTTGCACAGCAATTGTCAATTTGAAATCATTTTGTAACTTTATTATCCAGTAAATTTCTATTCTATTACTGGATAATTTAATGCTATTCGGGGCTAAAATCATCCAATAATAGGAAGTTGTTACTGGATGATAGCAACTTCCAAATTGAGAATTGCTAGAATTAAATATTTGCAAAAAATTTAAAACCAGGAAATTGTCAATACCTGCCTACTGTCTATCGTCAAGTAGGTTCTAAATTGTTGATAATTTCTAAACTTCAACTACAATGTCAAATTCCACCAGAGGTGGTTTAAAATTTGAAATTGAAAATTGAAAATTGATTTTACTTAAATTATGTATCCAGATTTATCCTATATACTACACGGCCTTTTAGGAACAGAAGTTGACAATGCTTTTTCTATTGTTAAAACCTTTGGGTTGTTATTGGCCATTGCTATTTTGACGAGTGCTTATTTCTTGAATCTAGAATTAAAGCGAAAAGAAAAGCAAGGGCTATTGGGCGCAACTTTAGTGAAAACAGTAGTTGGCGAACCAGCCGCTATTAGCGAACTAATTATCAATGCTATTTTTGGTTTCTTATTAGGATTTAAAGTCGTCCACATCGCTTTAAATTTTTCTGAATTCCAAGCAGATGCACCAGGTTTTCTATTTTCTACTAAAGGAAACGTTTTGGCAGGAATCTTAGGAGCTATTGCTTTAGCAGGCATTAAGTATTGGGAAAAAGATAAACAAAAATTATCCAAACCTAAAGTTGAAGAAAGTTTAGTTTACCCAAGTGATAGAATTGGAGACATTACACTAATCGCTGCTTTTACAGGTATTTTGGGTGCAAAGTTTTTTGCCATCTTCGAAGATATGCGCAACCTAACGATGGATAATTTTTTCCACGCACTTTTTTCTGGTGGTGGATTAGCTATTTATGGCGGTTTGATTGGTGGCTTTATTGGCGTTGTTTGGTATTTGAAAAAACATAAAATTAATGTGTCTCAAGTAGCCGATGCCGTTGCACCTGCTTTGATTATAGGTTATGGTGTTGGTCGAATTGGTTGCCAATTATCAGGAGATGGAGATTGGGGGATTGTGAATGAATTGGCACAACCTTCTTGGTGGTTTTTACCTGATTGGTTATGGGCTTATGATTATCCACAGAATGTATTGAATAACGGTTTACCGATTGAAGGCTGTGAAGGGAATTATTGTCGAGCTTTAGCTAAAGCCGTTTTTCCAACCCCAATTTATGAAATGGTTATGGCATTTACCATCGCTGGTATTTTATGGGCCTTGCGTAAACGTTTACCCGTTCCGGGTATGTTGTTTTGTGTTTACCTAATTTTAAATGGATTTGAGCGATTTTGGATAGAAAAAATTCGAGTTAATGCCGAGTATGATATTTTTGGGTATCATCCCACACAAGCAGAAATTATCGCCGTTTTATTATTTTTAATAGGTAGTGCAGGGTATTTTGTTTTGCGAAAACGAGGAAAGGCGTTGTTTAACTAGTCCAAGTTGTGGAGAGATTGAAATGGCTATATTATTATGAGGGTTAAAAGTTTAGGATTAAGGATTATCGAACACCGCAACAATAAAACAATATTACAATACAACAATTGACTACAACTTGATTGGATTAATTTTAGGTTAAAATAAACTCATCTGCTGCCCCTGTTCTTTTATAAACTCAGGTCCTCTAGTAGTAATTGTTGGTAAATGCTTTTTTGCCTGTTCTACTAAATATTTCGCTAATTCGGGCGCTTTAATATTATCAGGTTCGTGGGTAAAAAAGTAGACTTCAGCAATGCCTGCTGCAAACCATTTTTTTAATCGCTGTACCCATTCATCAATTCTAGTATAGTCTGTCGAATGTAAGTCATTCCCTACGAAGCGAATCATCGCTATATGATTTGTCAATTGTTGATGCAATACGTCTCTTCGTCCAGCAACATCTGTTATGACCAAAGCACAATTTTTTGCTTTTGTTAATTCCACTAAGGGCAATAAGCTATGCTCATTTCTAAACCAACTTTCATGTCTTACTTCAATCGCTAATGGGAGATTAACAGGAAACTTATCTAAGAAAGTGGCTAGGATAGCTAAACGACTTGCATCAAAATAAGGCGGCATTTGCAGGAAACAGCAGCCCATTTTTTCTTCTAATTGTTGAATAGATTCAGCAAAAGCCCTTAACTTTCCGTCATTTAAACCCATTCCGCTGCTATGACTAATAGCTTGTGGTACTTTAGGGCAAAAACGAAAATCCGTAGCTGAGGTTGTTTTCCATTTTTGAACAGTTTCAAAATTGGGAATCCGATAATGCGTCGTATTTAGCTCTATGGTATTAAACTGTTTAGCATAATGTGTCAAATAATCTTTCGTCTTGGCATTTGCTGGATAAACATGTCCTACCCATTCTTTCATACTCCAACCTGTGCAACCAACATATAAAGTAGGAGTTGTAGGTGGCGACAAACCTGCTAATATACTTTGAGTACTTGGAGGATCGTTAGGTAAAGAGAAATTGACGGTACTAATATCTTGCAGTTTTCCAAATTTCATACATTTGATGTTTATAATAATGCAACCAAAAAATAGCTTTAAGGTTTAATCTTTTTTTGAACGACTACGCTATTTTACAAAATGAAACCAATCTCGAAAATGAGAATTACTTACTTTACGCTCTTTCTACTTTTTTATATAACTAAGCTTACTGCTCAGTTTGTACAAGCTCCCAACTTATTATGTGTTAAGGGAGATAGCCTTGTTTATATTGTACCTAATAATACTTGTGGTAATTTCATTTCAATGGAAGTATATGGTAGCCAAAATAGAAATGGAGGATATACTCTATTAGGCAATATTACTAACGAAATGGAAACCACGTTTGAACATGTTACTAATGGCGATGAAATTTGGTATTATTATATGCAAAGTAATTACGAGTGCGCAGGTGCAATTAATCTCACTTCCGATACTTTAGATAATTTACCACCAGCCGTTGCTCCATTGATTAATGTTTCTGTAGAAAATGAATTCGTCAACCTAAATTGGCAAGCAAGTACCTCTCCACAAACAATTGGCTATATTATTTATCGCTTAACCGACCAAGGTACTATTCCTATAGACACCATTATTAATAATACCACTTATATTGATACCTCAGCAACTCCCAATGAACTTTCAGAAGTTTATTTTATAACGGCGCTAGACGAATGTGGTAATACAAGTGCTTTTGTAGAATCGCATCGAACCATTTTTTTGGAATCAATAATAACCCCTTGTAATCAAACGATTACTTTAAATTGGAATCTTTATGAAAATTGGACCAATGGAATAGAAGCACAAGAAATATGGGTGAGTAGAAATGGTGAAATAGCGGAACGAGTTGCAGTAGTTATGGGCAACCAAACAACTTATGCTTTTCAAGCTATTGAAGATGGTACTCAGTATGATTTTTTCATTAATGCGATTCAACAAAATACTGGAATTAATGCCAAATCAAATGTTAGCAATCTAGCTGCCATGATTGTGAATCCAGTAGGGAATTTACTAGTCAAAAATATCACTTTTACGGATGATAATGAAGTGGACTTACTTTGGGAATGGAATCCTAATGCAGATTTGACCGAAATCAATATTTTTCGTTCTAGTGACAATAGAAGTTTTGAAAATGTAGGCACTCCTGAAACGACTAAACCATTGGCAAATCCAGCTAATTATTTAGTGACGCCAATACATGCCAACGCAGGAAAGACCTTTTATAAAGTTAGAACGACTGACCAATGTGATAGCAGTCGATTATCCAATTATGTAAGTACTATTTATCTAGATGGAACAGCACGACCTACTAATGAAAACCTGTTGACATGGACTCCCTATGATAGCAGAATAGGCACCGTAAATGGTTATTCTATTTATAAATTAATAGCTGATAATGACCCTTTATTTCTGGGGCGAATAGATGGGGCAAGCACTACTTTTGCTGATCCCATTGCAACTGCCGCAGATGCAGGCGCTTGTTATTATGTTGAAGCAGATATTAGTGTCACTTTTGCTAGTGCTGGTATCGAAACGCACCTCTCCCGTTCTAATACTACTTGTCTAACACAAGCTGCGACTATTGTCATGCCCAATGCTTTTGCTCCGAATGGACAAAATCGAATGTTTAAGCCTACTATTTTATTTAGTGAAACTGTTGAGCGTTATCAATTGGCAATCTATAGCCGTTTTGGTGGGAAAATTTTTGAAAGCACAGACCTAAATTTTGGTTGGAATGGACAAAAGGATGGCAAAGATTTGCCTGCGGGAACTTATACTTACCTAGTTCGAATTGAACAAATGGATGGGGCACAAGTGGAAAAAGCTGGGGTTTTGGTATTGTTGAGATAGATTATTTTTAATTAAAAAATAAAAAAGTTAGATTTGTAAAAAATCATTTATGTACTTAAAGAAAATAAGCATAAAAAATATTGGCTGTATAGATGAATTAGAAATTGAGTTTAAACAATTTGCTGGGTGGCATGTGCTAATTGGTGATAATGGTGCTGGAAAATCGACTATTCTTCAGGCAATTGCTTTGGCTTTAGTTGGAAACAATAAAATAGAAGCGTTGAGACTAGCTTATGCTCAATTAATTCGATTTGGTGAAGAACGAGGCGAAATAGAACTAAAAGTAAAGTTGTGTGATGCTCCTGATTATATTTATGGACGATTAAGAGGAATAAACTTTGAAAGATCATCTCGTAATGGTATCCCTACTGCAGTTATAACTAGAAAGAATAACTCTGATTTGACAGATGATAAAATAGGGTTTGCTGCATCCTTTGGACCATTTAGAAGGTTTAGTGGAGGGAATAAAGAATGGGAAACACTATATACTTCTTATCCTAAAGTTGCTGCTCATTTATCTGTTTTTGGGGAAGATGTGGCATTGACCGAAAGTATAGAGTGGTTAGTTAGATTAAATTATAAAAAACTGGAGAGAGATAGTCTCTCCGCTTATACATTGAAAAACCTTAAAAAATTTATTAACGAAAGTAACTTACTTCCTCAACATGTAAGTTTAGAACAAATCTCCTCAGAAGGTGTGACTTTTAAAGATGGAAATGGGGTATTAATTTCTGTAACAGAAATGAGCGACGGATTTAGGTCTGTTTTAAGTCTTACCTTTGAATTAATACGCCAATTAGTTTTTACTTTTGGTGCAAAAGAAGTTTTTCAAAATATTGAAAAAGGAGAAATTAATATTAATATTCCAGGTGTTGTTTTAATTGATGAAATAGACGCCCACCTTCATCCAACTTGGCAAACTCGAATTGGCCAATCTTTAACCGCTTATTTTCCCGCCATTCAATTCATTGTAACTACACATAGCCCACTAGTTTGTAGAGCTGCAGAAAAAGGATCTATTTGGCGTTTGACTGCTCCTGGAAGTAATCAGGAAACCTACGAAATATTAAGTGTGGAAAGAGATAGATTAATTTATGGAAATATTTTAGAAGCAATCGGCACTTCTTCTTTTGGTAATAATGTAGAGCGAAGTGAAAAGAGCAAAGAAATGTTGCAAAAACTTTCAAATTTGGAAGTACAACACACTTACGGAAAATTGACAAAGGAAGAAATTATCCAAATGAATAATTTAAGAAAAATTTTCACAACCGATGATACAATTAATCTCTAAAACACTGAAAGGTACAACCATTCAATTACTTGCAATAAAACAAAGCAGAATAAATGCGTTACCTACCTTTATAAAGCAAACAAAAAAAGCAAAAACACTTTGGAATGGAAAAAAAGGTAGTAATGCTAGCCAAACAGCTTTCACAGAAATAAAGGACAAATTAATAAAAATGTCGGTAGGTGTAGAAATTTGTAATTATTGTAAAAATAATGAAGCTACTGATATAGAACATATTTTTCCTAAAAGCTGGTTTCCTAATAAAACTTTTATTTGGGAAAATTACCTACTTGCTTGTCGTACATGTAATACAGATTATAAGAGTAATAGATTTGCCATCTTTGTCCCTAAACACTCCTCTAATATATTAGATATAATTGCTCAACCTCCTAATGATGATAGTGCTTTTATTAACCTTCAAACTGAGAACCCTTTAGATTTCTTTTTTTTAAACTTAAGGAGAGGTATTTTTACAATTCATCCCAATTTAATCAATAATACTCAATCTATAGCTTATATTAAAGCAGATTATACATTAGAAATGCTTGCTCTAAATACTAGAGATGCACTTGTAAATGCTAGAAAATCGGCGGTTAAATATTATTTGGACAGGCTAGAACGGTATACCAAAATCAAAGCAACAACTACAGCCGAAACATTAGAGATAGCCATTGACCCTATAGAAGAAATAATTGATAATGTTTCGTTTAATACAGAAAAGACTCGTTTTTTAGAAGCAGTAAAACAAGAAATAAAAAATTATGCTCATCCAACAGTCTGGGAAGAATTAAAACGACAAAAAGAAAACTTTCCTGGAACTAATCATTTGTTCCAACAAGCGCCAGAAGCATCAGATTGGTAAAGAAAATTTTATTGTCTAATAAAGGCAGCACTAAACACTTTTCTTCCGTTCTCTACTTATCAGGTTCGTCATTTCAATGACGAAAGGCCTATAAAAGGAGGGAATTTGATAAAATATTACATTTTTTTGAATTTTTCTTTTTTGGAAAGCAACCAAAAAAAGATTACCTTTACTAAGTAACTAAAGGGGTTTTCCCAATAGTGCTTAATTCTTTTTTATGGACTTCGTTTTGCCTTTTAACTATAGCGAAAAGGAATTCATAGATGCTTGTGTGCGTAATGAACGTTGGGCACAAAAGCGACTCTATGAAGAACATTACTCTCAAATGATGGGGGTTTGTTTACGCTATGCTAGAAATGAACATGACGCCTTGGACATCCTGCAAGAAGGATTTATCAAAGTTTTTCGGAATATTACCAAATATCAACCAGGTACTACTTTAGCAGCTTGGATTCGACGAATCATGGTTAATACTGCCATTGATTATTATCGAAAAAATATTCGGCGACGGACAGAAGACTTAGATACTGCCTACGAATTGAAATCAATGGATGCAGATGCCATTAGTCAGTGCAGCGAAAAAGAGATTTTAGAAGCTGTACAGCAGTTAACCCCTGCATACCGAGTTGTTTTCAACTTATATGTTATTGAAGGTTATTCTCATAGAGAGATAGCTGAATTGATGGAAATTACAGAAAGTACTTCTCGTTCCAACCTCGTTAAATCTAGGATGAAATTGAGAGCGATAATTAACAAAAAATTATAATCAACACGCCAAGGAGTAGCGAAGGAGTAATTTGCTTTTAAACAAATTTTTTCTTTAACATTCCAAACTGCATTTGGGTATAGGAAATGAGTCAACAACCGTTCGATAAAGCAATTAAGCAATCGCTTGAAAATATGGAGATAGCGTTCAATGCTGACCACTGGCAGCAGATGGAAATGCTATTGCATAATCTGCCGGTAGGAGATGAAGGGGCTATTGATGCTCATTTTGATGCTATTATTAAAGACAAGATTGTTCAGCCTGACTTACCCTTGAATCATTCAGCTTGGGCAGGTATTGAAGCAGGTTTAGTCAAAGCAGAAGCACTAGATGCTGAATTTGATGCAGTGGTTACTGATAAAATTACGCAACCAACAACTTTCCCACTATCAAACTGGGACAGTATAGCAGACGCACTTGATATAGCAGAAACGGCAGATACAGATTTTGATAAAGAAATATATTCTAGTCTTCAAAACTTACAAGCGAGTCCTCCTCCTAATTATTGGCAGCGGTTGGTCAATAAACTAAATGCAGATTTTGCGCTGAGAGAAAAACTTTATCGCTATAAATTGATTGAGGCAACTTTGATGATTTTATTATTATTAAATTGTTATCAACATTTACCAAGCAATTATATTTTTGCTCCTACGTCAACAGTACAAGAAACTCCACTACAACAAGCAATTCAGCAGTCCACTACTCCTGTAGACTCAAAAACGCTGAATGAAAAAGAGCCTTCACCAACTAACATAGTTCCTAATACTACTAAAGTTAATCAGAATAAAGTTGTTAATAAATCTAAGCAACCTTTAATTGCTAAGACGGCTACTGAGCATAAGACAGTAAATACCGTTCCGTTAACTAATCAAACATTAACGAGTACGGAAATTCATAGGAATTATTCCTTTACTCAACCTGTTTCTATTTTACCACTAGTAATAGAACAAAGAAGTGGTTTATCAATTTCTGTTAGTGAAATGAACCAACATCTTACTTTACATACAGAAACTGGTAATTCTATTATTAATACCGTTCCTTCTTTAAAACCTAACTTTGTAGAGTCACAATACATTACGCCACTTGGCTGTAAAGATTGTAAATACACTAAAGTGCCTGCTCGTTTGCGATTGGGCTTAGTTGCTAATTTCGCTAGTACGAATGCTTATGTATCTGGTGGCGATATTTTAGATATCAATGCATTTTCTGAAAAAGGTTTTGGTTATGGTATTGGTGGTAGTCTTGGCTTTAAATACGGAAAATGGGAAATTGAAACTGGCCTAATGTATGTAGCCAAACAATATGACCCTAATATTGTAGATACACCAAAACCGAATGCTAAAAGAACCCACTTCCAAACGGTACATCTTCAAGCTTTACATATTCCCGCTAATTTAAGATATAATTATGCCGTATTGGGGAAAGGTCGATGGCATTTATACGCACAAACAGGTGCGGCTTTAAATGTTATCCTTAGAGCAGAATATGACTTAGCAGAAGTTTCTTCTATTAGTCGTTCCAAAGTAAATGACGTTACGACTACTAGGATTAGTCAAATTGATTTTAATAATGGCTTGTTAGGTGGTGGTGGCTTTAAAACAAATCACTTTTTGTCTATTAGTATGGGGGCAGGTGTTGAACGATATATTTCTTCTAGATGGAGTGTGTTTGCTCAACCTGATTTCCATTTTCATTTCTCTGGAAATAGTATCGGTACGACAGAAGATAGAATTAATACCTTATCTATTTCTTTTGGTGCTAGAAAATCGTTGTATTAGAACGATAAACTATAAATGATCAACGATGAATTGTTAGTATAAACTAATTTATCAAATGTCATTCAATAAGCCTTCTTCATTTCTAACGAATTCCTTTTCTCTCGAAAGTGTTTTTTACCAATAATTTTTTGCGTTATTTTAGCGCAAACTAATAAGCTCTTCTTTAAAATTAAATCCGAACTATACCGCTTCTCTGCAATTTTTTATTTATTTTACACCTCCTTTTTCTACTAAGATAAACATACTGCTGATAATGAGTAATTTGTGTTTTTACACAATTTTACCATAAAAATTATCCAACTACACAACAGTCAATCATGCCAGAATTTGTACACCTACACTGCCATACGCAGTATTCTCTTTTAGACGGTGCTTGTGAAATCGGTACCATGATGCGGAAAGCTGCCGCAGATGGACAGAAGGGCGTTGCCCTAACCGACCACGGCAATATGTTTGGGGCTTTTAAATTTGTTGCGGAAGCGGAAAAAGCAGGCATTAAGCCGATTATTGGCTGCGAATTCTATATGGTTAAAGACCGACACATTAAATCATTCGCCAAATCAAAAGGAGAGAAAGATAGACGGTTTCACCAATTATTACTTGCCAAAAATAGAAAAGGGTACGAGAATCTTTGTAAACTCTGTTCCCTTGGTTTTATAGAAGGTCTATATTCCAAATTTCCTAGAATTGATAAAGAATTATTAGTAAAATATCACGAAGGTTTAATTGCTACGAGTTGTTGTATTGGAGCAGAAATTCCACAGGCGATTATCCACAAAGGAGAAGAAGAAGCAGAGAAATTATTAAAATGGTGGATAGACCTTTTTGGAGATGATTTTTATATAGAATTACAACGACATAGAGGCTTAGAAAATATTGATAACTTAGGCGTAAGTCAAGAAGATGTCAATCAAGTATTACTTAAATTTGCTCGTAAATACAATTTAAAATTGATTGCGACGAATGATGCACATTATATAGATGAAGAAGATTCCTTGCCGCATGATTTATTATTATGCATCAATACCAATAGTTTAGTTGCCGACGAAAAGCGGTTTAGATTTGCTAGTTCTGACTTCTATTTTAAGTCTCAAAAAGAGATGAATGTCTTATTTCATGATGTTCCAGAGGCTATTGATAATACAATGGAAATCTATGACAAGATTGAGCCATTGACCCTTGCCCGAGATGTTTTATTGCCGAATTTCCCAATTCCAGAAGGTTTTACTTCCCAAGATGATTATTTACGTCATTTGACTTATGAAGGCGCTAAACGTCGATATGGAACCATTACGCCCCCTATAGCAGAACGATTGGATTTTGAGTTAGACGTTATCAAAAAATCAGGCTATCCTGGGTATTTCTTGATTGTGCAAGATTTTACTACTGTTGCCTTGAAAATGGGCGTTTCGGTAGGGCCTGGTCGGGGGTCTGCTGCTGGTTCGGCAGTAGCTTATTGTATTAATATTACCAATGTTGACCCGATTAAATATGACTTACTTTTTGAGCGTTTCTTAAATCCAGAACGGGTTTCGATGCCCGATATTGATATTGATTTTGATGATGAAGGTCGGCAAAAAGTAATTGATTATGTAATAGATAAATATGGTCGAAACCAAGTTGCACAAATTATTACTTACGGTTCGATGGCTGCCAAATCTTCTTTGCGGGATGTTGGAAGAGTAATGAATATTCCATTATCTGAAGTAGATAAAGTCGCTAAGTCTTTCCCACTTAATTTAGGGGCAACCTTAAATAAAGTATTGGCAGATGGAGATATTCAACCCAAGTTAAAAGGGAAAATGAACTCCGAAGATGTAGAGAAAGCTTATCAATTCCGACAATTGTCAGAAGCGAAAGATGATATTGGTAAGATGATTCGGCAAGCTAAAAAATTAGAGGGTTCTATTAGAAATACGGGAATTCATGCTTGTGGAGTAGTGATTACACCAGATGATATTACCAATTATGTTCCCGTAAAAACGGATAAGAATTCGGGCATGTTGGTTTCTCAATTTGATAATAGTGTAGCGGAAGATGCAGGATTATTGAAGATGGATTTCTTGGGTTTAAAGACCTTGACGATTATTCGAGACGCTGTCCGATTGGTTAAACAAACGCATGGTATCGACTTAGTACCAGATGATTTTCCATTGGATGATGTAAAAACTTATGAATTATTTCAAAGAGGGGAAACAGTTGGTATTTTCCAATATGAGAGTACTGGGATGCAGAAATATTTAAAGGAACTAAAGCCTACAAAATTTGAGGATGTCATTGCGATGAATGCACTCTATCGTCCTGGTCCATTGGAATATATCCCTGAGTTTATTGAACGGAAGCATGGTCGGAAACCTGTGGTGTATGACCTTCCAGAAATGGAAGAGTACTTGGAAGAAACGCAGGGAATTACAATTTATCAGGAACAGGTTATGAGACTTTCCCAAAAATTAGCGGACTTTTCCAAGGGTGAAGCTGATACTTTAAGAAAGGCAATGGGAAAAAAGAAAAAAGCATTAGTTGATAAAATGTGGCCTAAATTCTTAGAAGGTTGTACTAAAAATGGACACCCCAAAAAAGTAGTAGAAAAGGTATGGAAGGACTGGGAAGCTTTTGCTTCGTATGCTTTTAATAAATCACACTCTACTTGCTATGCTTTTGTCGCTTTCCAAACAGCTTATTTAAAAGCCCATTATCCTGCCGAATTTATGGCATCGGTACTAACACATAATAAAAGTGATATTTCAAAAGTCACCTTCTTTTTACGAGAATGTAAACGGATGGAATTGGATGTATTAGGCCCAAATGTAAATGAAAGTCATTTGAATTTTACGGTAAATCCCAAAGGACAAGTCCGTTTTGGGATGTCTGCTTTGAAAGGTGTAGGAGAAGGCCCCGTAGAAGCATTAATTACCGAACGTAAAGAAAATGGCCCTTTCAAAAATATCTTTGAAATGGTTCGGCGCTTAAACTTAAAAGCGGTCAATAAGCGAATCATGGAGAGTATGGCATTAGGAGGTGGATTCGATGAATTTGAAAATGTAGACAGAGCGCAATATTTTGCGCCTTCTGACAAATATGATACGTTAATTGAGCATGCCTTAAAATACGGTAATGCTTATCAATTACAAAAAGCGCAAAATGTTAATTCTTTATTTGGTGATTCTGATGAGGTTTTAATTCCAGAACCACCCATGCCCAAAGCAGAACCTTGGAGTCTAATTGCAAAATTAACAAAAGAAAAAGAAGTAACAGGTATTTATATTAGTGGCCATCCATTGGATGATTATAAAATGGAGGTAGCTAATTTTGCGACTTGTAGTTTAGAAAAGGCCGAAAATATCAAAGGGCAGCCCTTAAAATTAGCAGGTATTGTTGCAGCCGCTAATCATCGAATTAGTAAAAAAGGAACAGGATTTGGTTTTTTTACCATTCAAGATTATAATGGCTCGATGGAGTTTCCGCTTTTTAGTGAAGATTACCAAAAATACAAACACCTATTTGAAGTAGGACAAGCTTTATATATACACGGGACTTTCCAAAAGAAATGGAGTGGGGATGATTATATGTTTAAGATTAGTAAAGTAGAATTATTAGAAAATGTAGCAGCAAATATGACTAGTTCCTTAACACTGCGGCTTCCTATAGAAAGCTTAACTAAGGAGTTGGTTCATAATATAGAAATGATTTGCAAAGCACATGAAGGAAAACATAAGTTAAAAGTGCATATCATTGACCGTGCCGCAAAAATGAAACTACAACTAGTAGCTAAAACACAAACCGTTAACGCAGATAATGATTTGATTTCTAAATTGAAAAAATTAGGTGTCGCTTATCAAGTTAATTAACAGTTTTCAGTAGGCAGTATAGGACAGTAGACAGTCAGCAGTGGCAGTAAACAGTAAAGCCTTGATTTTCAATGCTAATTTTTTGCCTAAACACAGTTATTTGAACAGTCTCCAGTATAGTATTACAGCTCTCAATAGATCTGTAATACTATTTACTGTAATACTGCCTACTGAAAACTACTTACTTCTCCTCCAACCGCTCAATCAATCGACCAGCAATTCCTAAAAAATCTTTCTCTGTAATAATACCCACCAATTCGTCACCATGTATAACAGGTAAACAGCCAATTTGATGCTTTTTCATCAAATTCATAGCTTCAATAATATTTGCATCGTGATTGATAATGATTGGCTCATGTACCATTACTTCTTCGACAGTTACACTCGCTCCATCCTTTAATTTTTGTTTTTTAGCAAATTCTTTGAGTAACATTCTAGAAGTAATTAAGCCAACTAATTTGCCTTTAGTATCTTCTACAGGTAAATAACGGGTTTTTCGCCAATCCATCATTTCTGCTACAAACTCAATAATGTCTTCTTTGCGAACGGTGAATAAATCTGTCACCATAAATTCTTCTACCTTTAATTTGGCAGGTCGATATTCTTTCAAATCACTTAATTCTGGTAATGCCCAAGTATGGACAGGTCTACCCTCTTTTTGATTTTTTAGCATACAAGCAGTTAAAACACTAACCGCTTCATCTGTACTCACTTGCTTTTTTAGTTTCGTAAATGCTCGTAAAGTCCAACGAGCACCATTCATGTGATTTTTAGCCCTTTCTTCAATAATGGATAAATATTTATCAATATCCTTAGCGTCTACTTTTTTCGATTTTAATCCTTTTCTAGCCAATGGCAATAAATGCTTTAAGACCAAATCACAAGCCGTAATTTTTTCATCTTTAAACCAGGTGAATTTAGAATCAATACCAAACCTAGCTGCTTTTCCGAAATTATCTCTAGCATCTTCCCAAGACATGACTGCTCGAATATCTTCGATTTCTGCTGCCATACCAACCATACAGCCCAACCAAAATGCAGCATTGGCAAATTCGTCAATAACTGTAGGACCAGCTGGCAATACTCGGTTTTCTATCCTTAAATGCGGTTGCCCATTAGGGCTAATGCCAAAACAAGGTCGATTCCAACGATAAACAGTAGAATTATGCACTTGCAAAGCTCGTAATTTAGGGGTCTTCCCTTGTTGAATCATTTCCAAAGAATCTTCTTCAATATCTCCTGCAATTAGCACTCTGAAACGAGCAATGTCTTCTTTATAAATTTCTAATACGGATTCTTGCAACCAATCACTTCCGAAAGTTACCCTTGGGCTACGTTCTCGCATGTGTTTATGCGTTGTACGTGTATCCACCGATTGTTGAAATAACGCAATCCTCGTTTCATGCCATAAGCGTTTACCAAAGACTACTGGCGAATTGGCTGCAATTGCCATGATAGGAGCAGCCAAGGCTTGAGCGATGTTATACATCTTTACAAAATTGCTTGGCGCAATCTGTAAATGAACTTGAAAACTGGTATTACATGCTTCTAGAAGAGGCGAATCATGCTTCACTAAAAGTTCATCAATACCCATCAATCTCAACTCATAAGAATTGCCAATTAATTGCTCTGTAATCGCCTTCATTAACGCATCGTAGCGTTTCATCGGCGTTAAATTATGCAGCTCTAAATCAAATTTTCTTAAAGTAGGTAGGATACCTGTTAGCAGTAAATTGGCATCTAAGGATTGAAGTGTTTCTTCTATTTTTCCTAAATTATGCCGATTTTCTTTTTCCATCTCACTCAAACATTTTCCCTCAAATACCCTTGGTTCTAAATTGGTTTCTAAATTAAACTTTGCCAATTCTGTTTCTACCCACGGATATTCCTTCATTTTGTCTAAAGCATCCATAGCAATTGGTGCAGGTTTATAAGTCGTCTTATCAACTAGAACCATTTCTTGCTCTGCCCCAATTCTCGTTACGCCTTTTTCAAACCAATCATTTTCCAGCATGTATTTTAATGCCTGCACATCTTTTAATAAATGCCGCATAAAGCGATGCATCTCGCTTTTGTCTTTTAGGATGGATACTTTTTGTTCGCCCATGAAGAGGAGGTTAAATATATTGTGAGATTGTCTAATTGTTATCTTACGTTTATAATTACGTAGGCTAGAGAATATCGGCTAAAAAAAATGATATTAAATATCTTCTAACTTGTCAAATCCGTCGCCTTCATTCATTCGCTGTTAGAAATAGACCAATAGATGATTACCAATTTTTTACCTGACTATCTTGACTTATTGACCGCAAAAAGATTTCAATTTATTTTATATGGTGACGAAGCTACGCTCCTTACTCTATTTTTGGGGCTACCTATTCCTACAGACGGGGTCAGAGCGCTGCTCTTTTGGTAAAAATCAAGGAGCATCGCTCCGAAA
>JBGCFJ010001016.1:0-15503 GCA_045106885.1 Saprospiraceae bacterium | reverse complement strand
ATTAGCCAGTTAGACCAGTCAATTTTTCTTCTAAGGAATTCAAAAAATGCTTGCATAATGGATTATGGACGCATTTTTTGAGTTTCTTAGAAGGGAAAAAGACGGTATAAATGGTTGATTATTTCTGCCACTTTGCCTTATGTGCCCTAAACAATTGTAGGATTTATGACCACCTTACCGCTCTTCTTTCTAGCATAATATTTCTCCAAATACTTAATAGCAAAAATACCTATAAAAGTAGGCGCTACCCAAGGAACAATCATCCAGTAGCCTGTGAAAATCTCTCCTAAATAAGTTCGACCACCAAAAGCAAAAAAGGCAGTATAAGCCGCAATGCCTGTGATAATCATATCTTTTACATGCTCCATGAACCAATCCAATTTCTGTGGTGGATTTTTTATTAATTTGATTACAGGACGAAAATTACTAACGCCCAATATGCCGAAAATTATCATTAAAACTCCTGCGCCTTTGCCTTGCAAATAAATACCATAACCTAATAATAAAATACCCATTAGTAAAACCATCATTTCAAATAGTAAATGATTTCGTTGAAAAGACTTGGAAAGCCCTTTTTTATGGCTTAAAATGGCGATGCCTTTCCAAAGTGGATTGGCCGTAATGAAAGTTAGAAAACCTAAGAATGCCGCCATTTCTATTTCACCAATGTATAAATTTTTAACACTCAAAATAGCCGCAGTAAGCACGACTATCCACATCAACCACATATAAATTTTACCAACTCTAACGTGGTTAATTCCACCTTTTCGGGTAAAAGCAGGAATCCAAAATAAAAGCAAACTTAAAAATCCAGCAGCTACATGCAACATCATAAAAATGGAAGAGAAGGTTTTCATACGGACAATTAAAATGAGTAAATAAAATCGTTCGGGTGATGACTCGAATTCAAAAGTAGGAAGAAATGATGATCGTTGCTGAAAAAAGGGATAACTGTCAAGGGAAAGGGGTAGTTATCAAGGACTGGGACGAATGACAAGATATAAAGGGCTTATTGTCAGGTGGTTGTAAACTGACAGTAAAGCCTTTAGGCTTTCCTGTCAAAGGCCTTTAGTCCTGTTTTTGTGGATAGTTTAATTTTATAGATTAACACTTCCGACCTGAAGGTCGGTGACGGGAAAGCCTAAAGGCTTTGCTACCAGTTAAGCCATTAACGCTCTCAAAGTAGGAATATATTTACGAGAAACAGGCACTTCAAAATCAGGTAAACCTTTTAGGGTAAGGCGTAATCCTTGGGCATTGCCTGCCACTTTTTCAATTAAATTGGCATTAACCAAGAAAGAGCGATGACAACGAATTAAAGGAGAACCTTTGGTTTGTGTTTCCATCCGTTTAATCGTACTACGAAAGACGGTCTTTTCTATTTTTCCTTTTTTAAAATGACAAACCGATACATAATTTTGCATAGCCTCTATATAAAGTAGGTCTGCAAAGGGAAACAGGTAATCTTCACGGCTATTTTTACCAGCTAGAATAATCGTATGTACCTTCGTTTGTTTAGGCGATAGGGATGCTTGTAAACTTTGCGCCTGAACCTGATTGCGCTTATAAGCATTCATCTGGACAATCATCCCAGAAAATATAATAGGAAAGATACCGACTGCAAGCGTACTAATAATCATGTGAGAAAAGAAAGACCAACTAAAATCCTCCCAAGCCATTAGATACATCATAAATAGATAGTTACAAATGCTAATAAACAGGATTAGAAAAATAGCATTCACTATCCATTTCCACAACGTCCAAGAAGGCAAGTCTTTTTTTAAACCCAAAACATAAATCCCAAATAAATCATAGCTTAATCCTGCAAAAATAGTCAGGGCTCCAAATCCAATACAAACCACTAATAGGTTACCTGAATAATAGTTAAGATCAAAAGGACGCAATAGATATAAAAATAAGGTAACAAACACCCCGACGCCTAGAATAGAGCGGATGTTATGTTGAAGGGAGATATCTTCTGGAAAAGGCTCGTTTAATTTTTTAAGTATATTTTTCACAGTTCAAAATTAATAGTTCAAAATGATTTTTTCTAGTGGATAGCTTTCGGTTCTTTTTGGTAAAATTTTATAGGCTGTACGGATTATGTATATATTCTGGACCAAAACGGTCTTTTCGTACGTTAAAATTACCTGTTAATCCATAATTAATAAAGGCAATATTTTTAGGCAATATCGTATTGGTTAAATTTTCCTTCTTTCCCAAACCAGACATATTGGACTGTCCGCCCATAATAATCAATTGTGATTTTGGCGAAATAGCAGTAACCGTTTTTCCTCTGGTGTAGCCTATATAATTACGCCATCTTTCAGACCGATTGGTGCTAGTTTGATGAGTTTGTTGGAATAAGGCATCTTTTTTAATTAGGTCATCATCTGCTAAATGAGTAGTTGCCGCATTTAGTTGTAACCCATCCAAAAATAATTGTGCCATTAGTAAATGCCCTGTTTCATTTGGATGAATGCCATCTTTGGTATAACTGAAAGTTGGGTCAATTTTCCTTTTTTCGATTAAATCTTGATTGATAGCCGTATGCCAATCTACTACTTTTAAAACGGTTCCGTCTAAAGTATTTAACCATTGACTATATTCCGTTAAGGCTTCATCATAATTTTCATAAGGCGTTTTCCAACTAAAATCCGGCGCAGCTATTGGCACTATTTTATGACCAATTGGCAATTTATCAAAAGGAGTTGGACTCAATAAAATTAGTTCAGCGTTTGCCGTTTTTGTTTTTTCAATTAAGTGCTGAATTCCATTTTGATAAGCGGTCAATCTAGCAGCAGTTGGTGGATGGTAAATGCCATCATTGATACCATAAGTCGCAATAATCAAATCAGGTTGTACTGCTTTGATGGCTCGGTCTAAACGTTCTGACAGGCAAGGTCTTGGAAAGGGATGAACTGATTCGGTTAAACCAGAAACCGTTTCACTCCCTAGCCCAATACTAACAATGTCTATTTTTTGATTGGGATATTGTTTGCGTAACGCATATTCGATGAAACTGACATATAGCCCATTATAGGTGATGCTATTGCCAAGGAATAAGATTCTTTTATTGGTTAATTCAATCGTTGGTGTGCTGGGCAGAATAGAGGTTGCTGCCGATTTTGGGGTGTAATTTTGGCAAGCGACGAATAATAGCAGTAGTAGGAATGGAATACATTTATTTCTTGACATTGCTATTTATGTTTTAGGGGTTTAGAAATAAATAAGCTACGCAAATTTTATGCAGCTATTTTTTCTTTTAGCAAGGCAAAAATTTTTAGCATAGCTGGGCTACGGTCAAAATTTTTAACGCAGATAAAAGTAAAAAGAGCAAGTAAAATGCGTAGGTTATTATTTACTAAATCCCTTATCTAATAATTTTATCTAAATCTGTTGGGAGATGATGCTTAATAAAGGACAAAGTATCAGGTGAAAAATTGATAGTTATCCGTTGCCTTCATTTATCTGTTGGTCTGTTTTCTACCCACGGATGAATGAAGGCAACGGATTTGACGAACAAGATAGATATTTAATTATTTTTTCATATCAATCTTTTTAACTAATAACTATTGCATTACTTTTTATTTAACCAACATTCCATCACCACATACTCCATCCCATTTTTTATAAATTTTTCATCTGTCACCTCCATTCCAAATTTACCATAATAAGCCGTTTTGGTTATCCGAGCATTGCACCAAATCTTTTGAACGCCTTTTTGTTGAGCTGTTTTGAATAAGTGCTGAAGTAATTGACGACCATATCCTTTTCCTTGTTCCTCCACTAAGGTAGCAAATTTTCTAAACTGCCCAACTCCTTCTTCTATAAATAAAGAAACAACCGAAATAAGGACATCATCGACCCACAAACCAAAATGTAGCCCGTTTTCGTCCGCTGGTAGCTTAATATAATCAAAAGATTCATTGGGCCACATCACTTGATGCCTAATTGGCCAGGTTGCTGCTGGGGATATTTCTTTAATAATTAGGTGCATAATGGCTTAAAATAGGTCTTTTTAAATTTTTTTTAAAAAAAAAGGAAGAGAATTGATTTTTTTTAATGTGTTTTAAGTATTTTTTTATTGAAAATTAGTCGAATGGTTTAAATGGTTTAAATTATTGATAATCAATTGATAATGATTTTTAAATAAATTTAATTTTATTGATAATTGGTGTTTTTTTATTGAAAAATAAGGGAATTTGTAATTTTTTAAACCTTGTATCGCCCATATCTTTGTAGTGTAATTAATCGGAAAACGTTTTGAAAAATTACATCCCATAAAAAAAGAACAAATTATTGATATAAAACTGATTCAAATCCCACAACCGAAAAAGTTTTATCCCAAGAACATATCCAATATCCTTTGACATTTTTGAAATTAGAATTCGCTGATTGCATTTAAATCCCACATTTAAAAAAGATAAACGATTCATCCCAGACCGATTATCTAGACCAGCGTTTTCAACAACACCCGAAAGCTGTACTTCGTTGAAAACGAATATATCAAAGTACTGCTTTCAACCATGAACATTTTACAACAGTTAGAAAGAACATTAAAATACAACAATTATAATCCTGTGAACGAAAAGACTGGGCGAAAAAAATCGCCCAGTCTCTTCGCCAAGAGACATGAACAAAAAACAATCCTAGAACAAACACGAATTTAATGATGATGAAAAAAATAAACCTGTGAAAACATTTTGCTTTAGCTAGCCATTTCTAATTAATCTAGTTATTTATAAATGACTAACTAAAACAAAATGACAGGCTTTTTTTTCATAATTATATTCCCATGAACAACTTTTTCGATAAAATTATCGAAATATAAAGACAACAACCAAAACTCAATACATAATCTCAGAACTTATTAAGCAAACATTAAAAAAACAGCTCAAGCACTTTACAAACATTTTTGAACAACACACTTTCCTTCTTAACACTGACACACATACGAATCATCCTTAGAGAACCGACCTAGTGTCGGTTTTCTTGTTTTATACAGGATGACCCGATTTTTTGATTTACAAGACTTATAAATATGTACTTATTTGATGGATGAATAGCTCCTCCAAGTCATTTTTATTTAGATAAAAGGCCTTATTATTTTTCATCAATTTTTGCAGTGCTTCATTTTCTTTCCAAAGCAGAACCTTTCCATTCAAAACATTAGTACCATAATAAATCAGCAAATGACCTAAAAATAAGTCTCTTTCTAAGGGTTGGACTTGTATAGAAAATTGAGAAAAATTATCTTCATTGTCTCTAAATTCGGACACTAAATAATTTTCGCTTCTATTCATCCTGCCAATTCCTTCGAATTTGGTATTGTTTACTTTTAATTTTATTGTTCCTAATTCATTACAAACTTGGAAAAATAATGGAATTAAATAATTATTAGTGTCAAGGTAAAACCCCAAATAATCCCCAATCAAAAAATTGATGATTTCTATTCGATTGATAGAAGTTGATAAATCGGATGCCTTATGTGGTAAATTTCCGTCCACCTCTATCCGTTGAGAATATAGATGATAATAAAAAACAGGATTGATGGTTTCACTCACTACTTTTTCATGTTGCGTTTCCGCATTTTGCACTTGTTCCAGAATCATTTTCCCGACTACAGGGTTATTACTTTTATCAAATCCACAATAAGCGCCTAGTAATACGGGCTTTGTTTGCATCATATTTCCATAAAATAAGTTGACAAAACATTCTTTTCCTAGGCTAGAATTTTCTTTACTAAAATAAAAAGATAGCGCACTACCTCCAGTAGAAACGCATTTTCCATAATAAGTATAGAAGGTCGAATGGTCTCTTTTTTCCCAATTAAAAATCTCCCAAATAGCCGTCTTCAATTTGAAAATAGTGAACTTAGACTTGACATATAATTGTTTATCAATGACATAGTAACCAACATAATATAAAGCAGCTACTGCTTTGTCTGTCTCTTCAAAATGATTTTTTTCTTCTTGTCGAACCGCATCGCTGATAAAAGGAGAATGCTTTAGATAATTTCCATAATTATCATACCCGATTGCCAAAATTAGTATTGATAAATAGTCTTTTCTTAGTCGGATAAATTTATTATTTCCTTTTTCTATTTCTCTTAGTTTGTTGTAGATGTATTTTCCATTAATCTGCTGACCTGTGACTTCTAAAATGAAGCCCTTTAGATTGGGTAGCGTCTCCGTATAATTACTAAAACCATATAATTGAAAGCCTGTTAATGTTTTAATTTCAATAGCATATTGCTTAGCAAATACAGCTAATAACTCCTTATGGAGGCTTGAAAATAAGCCGATTGATACTTGAATTCCTTTTGCATTCATTTTATAATGATTGTTACTAATCCTACATTAAAGAGGATATTCCATTTAAATTCCTAAATTAAGAATATAAAATCAAATGAATAGGAAGGAAGGAATAAATAATTTTAAGTTGCTAGATTTACTCCTCTTTAAAAACCCTCTTGCCGAGCTTGCGAAGCGGGTGAGGCATAAGATAAAGAAACTTATTTTACACTGTACTTAATTTTATACCTAAACAATGATTGTAACTAAGCAAAACAAAGAAGTTGATTTTTCAGACTCATTGATTGCCTTTAAAGGACAATCGGATAAGGAGTTAAAAAGAACTGCCTTTTTATTCCGATTGATGAATTATGAATGGTTGGTAAATATTAGCACCACTTTAGGATTATATGCACTGAAACTACGGTTGCCATTTGTAAAACCAATAATGGCAGCCACTATTGTCAAACAATTTATTGGTGGTCTATCTCTTAGAAATTGCGCGCCTACTATTACAAAGTTAGCAACTGCAGATGTTTTTACGATACTAGATTATGGAGCGGAAGGTAAAGACATAGCAACCGAATTTGTGAAAACAAAAGAAGAAAATATAGCGGCTATACATTTTGCAAAAAAGAATCGTCGTGTTCCTATTATTACTGCTAAAGTTTCAGGATTTGGTCGTAATGCATTGTTAGAGAAATTTAAAAAAGGCGAACCCTATGTTGGTGACCTCCAATTAGAATACAATGCCTTGGTAGAAAAGATAGATGCGGTATGTTTAGCGGCGCATAAAAACGATGTTGGGGTATTTATTGACGCAGAAGAAAGTTGGATTCAAGATGCAATTGACGATATTGCGACTTTAATGATGCAGCGATATAATCAAGAGAAAGTGATTGTTTATAATACCTTTCAGATGTATCGCAAAGACCGTTATGCCTATTTAGTGGCTGCCTGTGAGGATGCTAAAGCTGGTAATTATTTGTTAGGTGCGAAATTGGTAAGAGGTGCCTATATGGAAAAAGAAAGGAGTCGTGCAGAAAAAATGGATTATCCTACTCCTATACAGGATAATAAAGCTGCAACAGATGCCGATTTTAATAAAGCCTTAAAATTTTGTTTTGAGCAGTATGAAACGATAGGTTTTTGTAACGCAACGCACAATCAGCAAAGTTGTCAATTATTAATTCGTTTAATCGAAGAAAATCAGGTAGCAAAAAATCATCCACATCTTCTTTTCTGTCAACTTTATGGGATGTCGGATAATATTACTTTCAACTTATCCAACGCTGGCTATAATGCTGCTAAATATGTTCCTTACGGACCTATCGAAGATGTTTTCCCTTACCTTGTTCGCCGAGCACAAGAAAATACGGCGGTATCAGGAGAAATGAGTAGGGAGTATGGTCTGTTGTTAAAAGAAATAGCTAGAAGAAATTCTTAAGTAACTTTTATTGAATGGCAATTTTCTATTGTCGCCCAATTTTAGGTCAAAACAGGATTTAAAGAAATATATCCCTAGCGGATTTAATGCCCCAACGGATAATTATCAGTTTTTAATCTGATGCGCTATTATATTGACCGCAAAAAGATTTCAATTTATTTTTTGTGGTGACGAAATTACGCTCCTTAAAGGACTTTTGGGTTAATTACTCCTACAGACGGGGTCAGAGCGCTGCTCTTTTAGTAAAAAATCAAGGAGCGTAGCTTTGAAACGGTCTGTAGGAATTGCTGAATTTCCATTTTCCTTTAAGGAGCGTAGCTTCGGCACGATATAGCAATCTTTTTTCGGTCAATACGCTATTAACAATCACTTACTAAAATTCAAATAAGTTACAAAGATTAATTTTTATAAAATGAGGCTTTTTACACAACCCCTTGTGACGAGCCCCTATCGACTCCATTTTTTAGAATGAAACAGCCGTTACTAATAGATAATTGCTATCATTTGAATAATTATAATTAATAAAGAACTTTTAAAAGGGTTAAATAAAGAGTATTTTGCATGTTTTTTGTTGAAAAAAACAAAAATATTTATTTTTTTAATTCGCTGATAATGAATGTGTTAGTTGTTTGTTGAGCGTTTTTTATAACTGGTAAATAGTAGTTAAATATTGAAAAATAAACTTATTTGTAATTTTTTAAACCTTTCTTTGCCCATATCTTTGTAGTGTAATTAATCGGAAAACGTTTCGATGCTTACAATCCCACAAAAAAGAGCAATAAATTATATTCCCATGAACAAAATAAGAGACCTGAACAATCTCTTAACAAAAAAGAAAGTAGCGATTTAAATCCCACATTAAAATCAATATTTTCTACTTTGACATTGAAGGTTGGAAAAATCCATGAACAACTTAATCCAATATAACCCAACCTTCAGCATGAATCTATTTTGACATTATTTTACGACTTGAACAACAAAATATAATCCCTTGAATGAAAAGACCGAGCAAAATCACGGCTCGGTCTTTTCAACAACAATAGCTTGAACATTTGACATTCTAAGACAAACATGAACAAAATATCCTAAAACAAACACATTTTTTCCCAGAACAAACACCGTATTATAATCCTATGAACGAAATGCTCGGCCTAAGTGCCGAGCTTCTTAACACAAAAATCAAGACTCGAATATATTAAACACTCCCTTTGAATTTTAAGAACAAGCAAACACACAAATTAAGAACAAACACAAACACATCCATCCCATGAACCAGTCCTCCTGACTGGTTTTCTTTTTTACCACAACTTATCCCGTATTTTAAATATGGAGTTCGATGTATCGAGTCTCTAGACGACCATAACCTACAAAAATTAGCGATATTTCAGTCATCAGGAGATGACGAGATAGCAATTCCGAGTCAGGAGAGCATAGCTGTCAGGCTAAGAAAAAATATACGCCTTATTGTGCCCCATCCCTAAAGGCGCTCCCACCCGCTTTGCGGTTCAGCAGTTTGCACTCCTTCACCTTAAAAAGGAAAGGAACACATCTAATATAAAATTGGAAATTAACAGTTATTTATCCGACAATTTTCAATTTTGACGACTCCCTTCCCTCATTAGGGAAGGGCTGGGGATGGGTTAAGACGCATCGCCTGACTGCTATGGTCAGGAGACTCGAAATATCGGCTACCACTAATAAAAATCTACTGTATTGAAGGCTTACCTTTTACCAAATAAAAAAGTGTTTGCACAATTATTGATGCAAACACTTTTGAAGCCTTTTATCGAAAAATGACTTAATTATTCAGCCTGCTTGATTATACTAATTACTAGCAACTAAATCTCCTTTGGTTAAAACTTCTCCTTTATTAACTATTTTATTATAGTATAAAATCATAGAAGGTAAATTTTTATAACGAAAGCCTCGTTTTCCAATTCGCTGGGTTAATTCTGGTGCATCTGAAAAGTATTTTTTTACCAGTTTTTTGAAATTTCCTGGTGTAATAGCTTCTACATTATCTCCAAATCCAATATAAAAATCTTTATTAGGGTTTAAGACCCAATTGATGAAATTCGCTTTGTTGGTAGTCGGAACAGTTGCTGCCTCAATATCTAATAGCGACCCTTCTTCTTTTATTACAGAGTATAGTTTTACCGCCCCGTTAATTTCTAAATTCATGGCTATTTCAACTACTTCCTCACTTGTTGTCGTTGTAACCATTACAGGGTCATTGTTCCCCCATAATTGACCGATGCTGAATAAAAAACTGATGCTGAAAAAGGATATTATTTTAGAACTCATAGCTTCTCTTATTATTAAGTTAACATTAAATTAATTTATTGTTTACGTAAAGTTTACATTAAATTAACATTGAAACAAGTTTTAAGCCATTTATTATACGATAAGCCTTAAAAATATTGGATTTTGTTGGTTTCTTTCCTTTTACTGGAGTTAATGGAGCGCATTTTTCCCAACGGATGAATGAAGCCCAACTGATTTAGATAGGTAATGTATTGATAAAATAGATTTTACGGCGGAAACGGTGGGAGACGTAACACGACTCTCCTGAGTCGTACACTATCTTTAGCGACTCATACTTTTACTATAGTGTTTATAAAATTAAATTTTATCCAATTGGAAAAGGAATGGCGAGCTTGGTAGTAGTTATACTTTTTCAGAAACGGCGATGGTGACATTCTCAATATGGTCACCGATTCGTTCGAGCGCAGAAAATAAATTGCTATAAATAAGTGCAGAGAAAATATTATATCCTTCTTCTTTTAGGTTATGATTACTTTCTTGCCCCATTTTGTCTTTTAAGCCATTAATTAAACCTTCGATTTCATTGGCAGTATTGGTGGAAACATTTGCTGGCGTAGTAGCAGCGATATTTTTTTTCATAACAATAAAAGCTTGGTCAACTAAATCAAATAATTGTTGGAGTTTTAGTCTTTGATTTTGATTAAACCAAATCTTTTTTTCTTGTTTGCGCTCAATGGTTTTGCCCATTTGATAAAAAATATAGGCGATGCGATTGAGTTCTCCACAAGTATCTAATAAGCCTTTAATTTTCAAAGAGGTTTGAGGGGTCATTTCTTCTTTGGAGATATTTATTAAATAATCCGTTAACTCTCTTTCTATGTTATCGGTAATTCCCTTATATTTATTGATTTTTTTGAACATTTGGCTAGGTTCATCGGGGTCAATAGAAAAAAGCATTGATTTAACAAAGCCTAATATTCTACTGGTGATTTCGCCAAAATGAACTACTTTCTTTTGTACTTCTATAATGGATAATTCTGGAGTGGATACTAAAGTACCAATATAATCTAATCGCCTAATTTCATCCTCTTCTCCTTTAGATTTGACTGTTCGACTAGCTAAATTAGTTAACCAAGGAATTAAGCCAATAAAAATAAGGGCATTGAGTACATTAAAAATAGTATGAAAAGCAGCTAAAGCAATAGGTACATTCTCATTATTGGTATAGGCGGATTCTGTATAAAATATGTTTTGTAATACTTGGTCTAGAAAATCTAGAAAAAAGGGCAGGAGTAAAAACATCCAAGCTACGCCCAATACATTAAAAAGTGTATGAACCCTAGCAGCACGTTTGGCAAAAACATTGCCTACTAAGGAAGCTAATTCTGCTGTAATAGTCGTGCCAATATTCATTCCCAAAACCATGGTCGCTGCCACTTCTAAGGGAATCCAGCCATTGGCAGACATGACTAATATTAAAGCCATTGCCGCACTCGAAGATTGTACTAAGGCAGAAATTACTGCACCAATGAAAATAAACAATAATCCAGAAATCCAACCACAATTAGAGTATTTCGCTAAAACGGCTAAAACTTCTGCATCTGCTTCTAAGGCGGGAACACTATTTTTTAGAAAGGATAAACCTAGAAAAAGAATGGCAAAACCAATTAGAAATTCTCCCCAAAAACGAAATTTTCCTCTTCGAACGAAGATTAAGGGTACGGCAAGCGCAAAAATAGGGATAGATAAGGTATGCAATTTAATTTGGAATCCTAATATGGAAATAATCCAAGCGGTAATGGTTGTACCGATATTAGCGCCCATAATAATGCCCGCAGATTCTACTAAGGATAATAAACCTGCATTCACAAAACTAACGGTCATTACCGTAGTGGCAGAGGAAGATTGTACAAAGGCAGTAATAATTAAACCCGTCAGTACCCCCAAAAACTTATTTTGAGTCATCAACTCTAAGACTTTTCTTAGCTGAACACCACCCGCTTTTTGGATGCCCTCACTCATTACCTTCATCCCATAGATAAAGAAAGCCAGTGCGCCTAAAACCTGTAATATGTTAACTAAGTTAGTCATTGATGAGCGTCATTGGTCATTAGTTATTGGTCATTAACGAATAATGACCAATAACCAATGACTATTGACTAATATATTTAAAACGTTAACCATTGAATTAAAAAGACTAGGGCAATACTAATCGCTAATCCAAAGAACACTTTTCCTAAATCTCTACCTAAATCACCTAAAGTTTCTTTTGGTACTTTTTTAGATAAGTTATATCGCATAGCGATTTCTCTACCAGCTAATAAACCTAAGAATACCCAAGTCGTACTCATTGGAATATTATTTAATTCTTTGAAGAAGTATAAAACAATCGCATAGGATAAATCAATGAAAGTTGCTGAACGAATGTCTGAAGTATTCGTTTTAGCTTTGACAATCTTTTGAATTGCTCCACCTTTAGAATAAAATATATAAGCTAACATCGCTAATAAAATAACTAAAGAGATAGCCAATTGCTGTCCATCTATCTGTCTTGGTAAATACACATATATATTAGCGAAATCCTGAGCTAACCATTGCGTCCATAAGAAACCTGTGGAGGCCCATTGGGCAACTGTCCACCATGTTTTTTCTGAATCTTTGATGGGATTGGCGGCAAATTTCTTTTCTAGACTTTTTGTAATAAAAATATATAGCACAATTGCAGCTGCAAAGGCTACCAAATATCCCGACATGGATTTAACGACCATGCTATAAAGGTTCTTGGGATTGAAGAAAGTCAGAATTAAGAAGGAGGTACTGACAGGAATACCAAACCGAGTAATGACCATTAAGACTAAAGGAGGAAGAATATAAACCCAACCAAAATTTTCTATATCGCTAGGGTCTTTGTATTTGGGGTCTGCAAAACCACCATCGCCAATTAACCGCTGGTAGGAAACATCTCCATCGTATTGCATCCAACCGTAGACTAAGGTTACCGTTAAAATAGTACCTGCAAATAACCATAAAACATACCAAGGTTTTTTTTCATTAGAAGCAAGAAAAGTTCCTAGGGTTTGAATAACGTCGTTTCCGACTACAGAATAAGCAGCAAGGATAAATCCCAACCACATAATAAGCATCATTGAATCCATGAATAAAGCGTTGATGTTTGTTATTCAGCTAGCGGTTTGACGTTTGACATAAAGGAATCAACATTTTGTGACGACCGTAGCTTGTAAAATTGTTTATAAAAAAAGTCAGATGACGGAAGAATATCTAAAACTTAAAACTTATCAATGCTTGATAAATCTAAACAGTTCAAGGTATTTAAAATCCGTCATCTGACTTAGTGTATTAAGTAAATACTTATCCAAAATTAATCGACATTTTGGAAATTGGGTAATGAGTCGATGAGTTCATAAGATAAATGAGAGAAACAAAGAATTTTAGACTAATCGTTATGCTCATTAACTTATTAAACTTATTGACTCATTTTCCTTAAGAAATGTCGAATATTTCTGCTTAGTGTATTATTTTTTAAGCTTATTTAAAAAGCAAACTCTGTTTGTAGTCTAAATCTTAATTTATTGGCAGCTGCTCCGTCTTTATCAATAAGCGATACATCAGTTTGTATTTTTAAATTATGTCCCACAATATACTTAGACATACCAAGTGTGTATTCTTTTACCCCTGCAAAACTCACATCTGTATCAGGAATAATTTGTGTATATCGAGTACCAATCTCCAGATTGTTCTTAAATAGATAAGCTATAGAAGTATTGATACCTTGTCCTGTATAATAACTTCTACCATTCACATCTACCAAGCTTTCTCTAAATCCTAAATCTCTACCATCTATGCCCACTACTCTTTTATCTGCAAATTCTCCTAAGATAGATAAGCCATTGTATTTGAACATCATATCTACAATGAAAGTCTCTAAGTTATTTTCAAAATAATTACCTTCTGCGTCTACTAAAAATTTACCTGTTGTTTTTTGCTTGGCAGCGCCATTATTATAACTATAACTTGCGCCAACGGCTAATTTAGGTGCTTTCTCTCTTTTCAAATCTCCCTCAAAATAGTCGCCTTTGCTAGCAAATTCACCCATTGGTAATAATTCTACTCGTCCGACGTAATGATTACCACCAATATTACTAATTGTTGTGTTTCTGCCTTCTCCAAAAGAAATTGAACCCATTGGCTTAATCACCATGTTTCCACTTTTGAATTTACCTCTTAGTTGTAGCCCCATTTCTCTATCAATGTTAAAAGTACCATTGACAATACTTCTATCTACAAATTGTAATTTCTGAGAAGAAACAACTCGTTCTCTGTTCCCTGGTAATTTTGTTTGTCCTGCCCACAAAGTAAAGTTCTTATGGAATTTCCACTTTATCACTGCATCTAAAACTACCTTTGGTGCTTCACTCGTTTGGTCAAAATCACTAGAAGACCCTAAGTCTCTATTGGACAAAGCCAACTCTACTTTATACACTAAATTTGGGTTAACTGCCCATCCATCAAATTTTAATCTAGATCGTCTTATCAAAAAATTAGAAGCCCATTCTCCATCATCTGCCAAAGACCGTTCTGAATTATACAAACTCTGAAATCTAAAACCAATCTTTAAAGCCATAGAGGAATCTGCTGCAACTACTTGCAATCCTTTTCCAAACTTTAATTTAATGTTAGGATTTTGAATTTTTGATTGAGCTTGAACCAATGAAGGGAAAACAAATAAAAGAAGGGTAAGAAATGCTAACAAACGAGCATTAGAAAAGGAATAAACCTTTTTCATGAATGTAATTTTTGCGACTAATACCAATTACGAATAAATGGTACTATTTTGATTGACTAATTATTTAAATGACACTACAAAGTTCTCTTTTAATTATTAAGTGAAATATACCTTTATATTAAGTTAATGTTAATAAATTCCATACATTGTGAACTTTATATTAAATCAATGGAAATCGAGCTGCATAAAGCCAGATTTATAATGGTTTCGTAGCGTTGGTTTTTTTTTTAATGATTTTAAATTCTGATTTTTAGCTAGAAATCAACTGAAAATTCTACAGAGATAAAATGAATGGTGCTCTGTGAAATAAAATTTGGTATAAAAAAGGAGGTGCTATTTAGTCGCATTCTGTCATTTAATGGATAGCACCTCCCAAATTAGTCAATTGTAAAGGTCTATATTTACCTTTAACTCAATGTTAAGTAGCTCTTATTTTTGAGTTAATAAATGGAAGTATTGATTTAAATTCTGGTAACTACTTCTACATTAAAACTCTAGCCATTAGAAGTGGGGTTGTGTAAAAAGCCTCAGTTGATAAAAATTAATCTTTGTAGCTTATCTAGAATTTAGTGAATGATTGTTAAAATTTGTTTGATTATTAAATTGTTATACGACAATATGTTACGAGAACAATTCAACAATAATAACAATCAAACAATCTTCACTAATTTATTTAGCTACGAATTAAAGT
>JBGCFJ010001015.1:0-2190 GCA_045106885.1 Saprospiraceae bacterium | reverse complement strand
AGCTTTTGGATGGTTCAATTTCTTCCGTCGATTGAGCAAAGATTATGAAAAAACAGTAGAATCTTCTGTCGCTTTTATGCAGATTGCTTTTATCGATATCATTTTATCAAGATTGGCAATTTAAATTTTTAAACATACTCTAAGCTAGCTCATAATTTTTAGATTTTAAATTTAGAATTTTACATTTTAAATTAATTCATTTCCGCTAATACTTCGTCCACAAATTCATTCCACCGCTTCTCCCAAATAATCATCGCCGTAGCCTTCTCCACATCTGTCAAAGCAGCATATTCAATACTATTGCGAGTTAATTTTTTCAAACTTGCCAAATCTAATTCCCAAGCTAAAAAGACCGACCAGAAATCATAACTCAAACCTTCATAATCAAAAATTAAAGGGTCATCTGAACTAATCACGCAATTTACTCCTCGTCGTAAAAAAGTACTCGCAGGGTGCATCCGTAAATCCCGAATATAGCCCAATACTTGATTACTCAATGGACTGATTTCTACACAAATATCTTTTTCTTTGACCAATTCGATAAGGTTAGGAAAGCGGAATAAATTAAAGCCATGTCCAATTCTTTTAGTGCCTAATAAAATGGCATCATACAAATTGGCTGTAGATGCCCAATTGCTTTCTCCATCGTGTAAATACAATGGCAATTCTACCCCAGTTGCTTTTTTTAAAGAGTCTAATAATAGAAATTGTTTGGCATGAAAAAGCGTGGTATGTCCATTATCTTCTTCTGCCACCAAATCAAAACCACGTACCCAACGAGGATATTTAGTTCGGTATTCATGAGCAGCAAAAACTTCTTTTTCAATGACACTTTGGTCAAAAAATCGCAAACCTTGTTGGATTAATATAAACGTAAAATTGGGGTCAATTGCTTGGACTCTTTTTTCTACGGTTTCTAATATCTCTAAATATTCTGCTTCTGTATTTTTATTGCCTTCTAAATCATAAAATCTAGACGTAAAAAAGGTTCTAAATTCAGCGTGTTGGATATTATCGGCAATTAATATTTCTGCGCCATGTACTAAATAATCTACCGCTACTTTTTCGTAAGTCAAAAAACCATTAATTCGTTGAAAGACATATTCAAATTCCTTCCAAATATCAACGGAATCTCGGTCCATACTTTCATCAAAGGTTAATAAGTCAACCAATTCGTTTTTGAAATTAGCATTTGTTTGAGCGATTTCCTGTGCAGGTCGAAATCCTTTAGGCGCTTTATCTTTTGCGTAAGCTTGTAATTGCCCTTTCGTATACTGGTCATTGGTCGCTTCCCAAAAAACGTGCATTTCAGGAATAGCTATTGCTTTTTGTGCCATCCAACGAGGATTACCCATCGCACCACTATGTAAATGTAAAATGCCGCCCTTAGGCATCTTTTTCAAGATGTTGAATAAAGGCGTTTGTTCAATATGTGCTTTAGAATTATAGAAATTTCTGGCAGGAGGAAAAAAATGATTGGCTTTATAATCCGCAATCATATTTTGCTGTAAAGCGACTAGTTTTTGATTGAGTTGTTGCTCTTTCGGCGTCAATTTAATGGCAGCATCAAAATATAAGAGGCTATCCGCTTTTAATAAAGCAGTTCTTTCTTTTAAATAATTATCATAACTATTAAGTGGTTGATTATTAGCAACTTGTTTTTGAGCAGAACAAGCCATAAAACTTAATAAGGAAAGGAAAAAGGAAAATAATAATAGCTTTCTCATGATGCTTTTGACCAAATTAATGAGGATGAAAATTTTAGTGGGTCAAAAGTAGGGAAAATCTCTTGATTCTTTTTAGAACTGGTGACGAATTGTTTTTTAGAACTAGTAGTCTGTCATGTTTGAAATGGCAGGTGATTTGTAATCGCCAAATTCATTTGGCTGGTTCATAGAATCAGCCAAATGAATTTGGCGGTTACGAGCGACTTATCCACTCGAAATTTCAATCTTGACTAAACACTAGTAACGAATTGTTTTTTAGAGCTTGTTGGTAATCAGTTTTTTTAGCCAAAAGGATAAATTCCCAACAAGCTCTTAGATTTTATTAAATTTATAAGGCATAGAAAGGCTCTTCTCAAGTCTGGACATCAAAATCTAAAAATGTATAGTAGACTTGATACACTTTGAAAATACTCCTTTGCGGTTTGGAATTGACTTTCCTCATGATAGTTTTCTTAAAAAAATG
>JBGCFJ010001014.1:0-2608 GCA_045106885.1 Saprospiraceae bacterium | reverse complement strand
GCGCAATTCATTTAAGGTATGTGTAAAGGCAACTTCTACTGCTGAGAATTTAGAATATAATAAGATTAAACCCATTCCAACACCTGTAAACAAGGTCACTAAAATAGTCTGTCTACCAGCGGCGACCATTTGTTTGTCCGTTGCATCTTTTCTGATATAGCCTTTATAAATATCTACCGACCATAAAGTTGCTAAAGAATTAAAAGTAGAGTCGACGGTACTCATTAAGGAAGCAAATAAGGCACATAAAATAATACCTCGCATACCAACAGGCAAATAATTGGAAACTAAATAAGGAAAGGTTTGGTCAGGGTCTTGCAATGGATTATCAACTAAAATACCTGCCAAAGCAATCCCTGGAACAATAATTAAAATTGCCATTAAATATTTCAACACACCTCCTACTAATAAACCAATTTGTGCTTCTTTTAAACTTCTTGCCGCCAAAGACCGCTGCACTACACTTTGATTGGCACACCAATAATTGATGTTTAATAAGAACCAACCAAATACTGCTATCCAAGGCAATTGAGGATGGTCGGCAGGTAAATGCAAATGCATTAAATCTGGCGTTTTTGTGTATAGTTCACTCCAACCACCTAGATGATTTAAAGCAGCAACTAAGACTGCAATTCCACCGATAATGATAATTCCAAACTGAATTAAATCGGTTTTAACAACAGCAGCTAAACCACCTAAATAAGTATAAATGGCAGAAAAGATACCCAAGCCTGCTAAGAGGATACCTACTCTAGTTGTTCGGTCTTCATGAATAAAGGATAAATAATCACCAAAGACCAAATCTGCGGCATAGGCGCCCCAAAAAAGTGCGCCACCTAAGGCTATGGTTGAGAAGAGAATAATATTGGAAATGGAATAAAATAAACTGGCAGTCGTTCCTAATCGGTTCTTAATAAATTGGGTGACTGTAATCACTTTGTCTTTTAAATAGAGGGGAATAAAAATAAAGGCTGCCATCCAAAGGCCTTGAATCGCATTGATTTCTAAGTTGGCTTGTGCCAAACCGTAGAGATAAGCTGAGCCCATCATTCCTAAAAACTGATAGCCTTGGACATTGGTCGCAATCGTTGAAATAGCGACGGAATACCACCTTAAGTTTCGAGAGCTTAAAAAATATTCTTCGGTCGTGACATCCTTGCCCATTCTACCAGAAATAGCAACGACAAAAATGGTAATGAAGTAAGTTAGAACGATGAGTAGGTCTATCAGCATGGTCTTCGATTGTTTTGGGCGAAGATAGGGAAAACTTATAGGATTAAGTGGGGATTTTTTAACTCGGATGAAAAATACTACGGATAGTTTTTACCATGGATGATTTTCAGATTTTTCACCACGGATGTCTTTCAATAAATTATCGGAACTGATTGGTTAGATAGGGACTCAAATTATTTTTAATGAGGTTTTTCAATTTTATATAAGCAAATCAAGGGGTAATATCAATCTTCATCTAAATTTTTTTCCTTAGGTAATTAATCATCCCATTCTTTCTTATCAGGGTACATTCTATTATTCAAGAAATCGTCGAATGTTTTGTGGAATTCTGTTTTAGGGTAAATCCCATTCTTTTCTAATTCCCCTTTCCAAGTTAAATGAATGACCGTATACTCAAAATCATTCTTTCCTTTTTTATGTATAGCAAATAGAACATCATCATTTCTACATGATTTTGCAGTTGCACTAAATTGAAACTCACATAAACTGTGTTTTCTTTTGAGAATATTGAATATTCCGCTATTCAAATCCCGACCTATTTCTTTTGATAATTCATCTTCAAACTCAATCTTTTGGTCAATTGAAATAAATTCCCATGGTTCAAGTATTCTTTCTTTTGGAGGAGTCGTTAAAAAGTTATCTTCAATAAGATGCCTGCAAATTCCTGCTACTTCCAATTCTTTCTTCTCATTCGGTATTTCTTCTATATCGGTTATCAAAAATCCGCCTATTGGAAATAAAAAATACCCATTTGCTAATCTTACATTTAATCTCAATCCCTCTAACTGCTTATAACTGCCATCTGAGGTTAAATTATGAAAATCCCAAATTATTCTTCGGATTTTATTATAGTTATCATTTGGTATGAATTCGCCTGATATTACGCCCATATATTCATCAGTTACTTGAAGTTCTGATGTACCAATCATTTTCCTATTCGAGTAAATTTCAGCTTTCATTTTGTCCTATTTAATTCTATAAAAGACTTTTCGGCACTTCTATCACCTTAGCCCGTAAATATTCCCCCAAAGATTTAGCCTGTGCATCCACCTTAGTAGAAGCTGCAACGCCTTCTTCTAAAAACCCTAATAAATAGAAATTTAAGCCTAATAAATTGGGGTAATCATATCGAATAACTTCATACCGTCTAGCCTCTGGCATTAGTTCCTTTAGTTTTTCCACCGTTAAAAATGATTTTAAAAAAGTATAAGCTTCAGGTGTCTTCCCCCAAATTCCTAAGTTTGCATTACCGCCTTTATCTCCAGAACGAGCAGCAAATAAATTACCTAAAAAGGTTTTAACCGTTTCGGAATTATCAAAGGAAAAATTATAATTTGGACTTGTTTTGTCTAAAGTAATGGGTGCGCCATTATAA
>JBGCFJ010001013.1:0-2377 GCA_045106885.1 Saprospiraceae bacterium | reverse complement strand
ACGGGTTGGCTTTTGAGAATAGCCTTCGCTCTTTGAGAAAAAAATAACATGAGCAAACACCGTTTGTGAACCGCACAGCGGATGGGATGCTAACGGAAAAAGACGCCGATTTAACCTGTCAAGGATTTATGTCTTGAACCACTAGCCATCTTTTTTCTAAGTCTACTATGATGGCTGCATGATCGAAAGATGGGCCTACTTTGTCCTCTTTATTGATTACTTTAGCTGCTATAATGGTTGTCTGAAAACCTATTGCTTTTAATAATTCATTAAACAGCCCATTCAATTCATAACAAAAGCCGCCTCTGTTACCTGCTACTATTTTTTGGTATAACTCTTTTTCTTTTAAAATAATGGGAATCTTATAATGAATGTTTAGGTCTTCAAATGGGACGTTGTAGAGATGTGCTTGGTGGAGTTGGAAAAGGGTTGCTTGGTCCGCTTTTAGGGGTTGGGTGTAATTGATTCTTTTAAGGTAGGCTTGGACATTCATAATTTTTTATTTGTCTCAAAGGTAAATAGGTTCTGTGATATTTTTTGTTAAATCGAATAGGATGGTTGACTTTCAAACAACCTAAAATATTAATCTTAAAAAAATAACTGGCTGCCTGAAGGTTCAACTATTCAGTAACAGGCATAAATAGCTAAAAACGCTTAACTTTGCTTAAAACATACTCCATGAAGAAAAAATTTAACATCACAGGATTATGCTATCCAGACCAACATTACATGATGGATGTGAAGCAAAAGATGCAGGAAGTCATGGATATGGTGGAATCAGGTGAATATTTTGTCATTAATCGACCTAGACAGTATGGAAAGACAACTACGCTTTATTTTCTAGAAAATAAACTAAGTGAATCGCCCGATTACATTCCAATTAAAATGAATTTTCAAGGCATAGACGGTAGTGCATATACTTCCGATAAAGCTTTTACTAAAATGTTGATTCATCAACTAGTTCATTTCCTGGAATATGAAGCACCTGAATTAACGACTTTTAGTCAAGTAGCAAAAAAAGAAGTACAAGATTTACAAAGCTTATCCTCGTTTATCACAAAATTTGTCCATAAAGTAAACAAAAAAATAATTCTTCTTATTGATGAGGTAGATGCTAGTACTAACTATGAACCTTTTATCAATTTCTTAGGAATGTTACGTACTAAATATCTAAATCGCTATTCTCAACAAAATGCTACTTTTCATAGTATCGTTCTAGCAGGTGTACATGATATTAAAACCTTAAAATATAAAATTAGACCTTATTCAGATAGCAAATATCTTAGTCCTTGGAATATTGCCGCAGATTTTGAAGTAAGAATGAGTTTTAATGCAGCTGAAATCGCACCAATGCTAGCCGAATATACGCAAGCTGAAAAGGTAACAATAGATATTCCAGCAATGTCTGAGCAATTGTATTACCATACTTCAGGTTATCCTTTTTTAGTAAGTAAATTATGCAAAACTATCGCCGAAAAGTTAGTGCCTAAAAAAACAGAACGCACTTGGACATCGGAAGACTTAGCAGAGGCGATTCGATTACTACTAAGAGAAAACAATACAAATTTTGATAGCCTGATTAAAAATTTAGAAAATAATCAAGATTTATATCAACTCGTTCATAGAATTATCATTGATGGAGAAAGTGTTCCCTTTAATCCAGATGAACCTATTATTCATTTAGGGCGAATGTATGGTATTTTTAAGTTGAATGGTCGAGTTAAAATTCATAATCGAATTTATGAGCAACGATTATATAATTATCTAACGGCTAAAGCTGTAGTTAGTCTAAGGGCAACTCCTGATTATGGGGGTCATTTTTTATTAAATAATAATCAGTTGGAAATGGAAGCAGTTTTGCTCAAGTTTCAGCAATTTATGAAAGAACAATACAGTATAAAAAGCATCGACTTTTTAGACCATCACGGTCGTATCCTCTTTTTGGCTTTTCTTTCTCCTATTTTAAACGGACATGGATTTGCTTTTCGAGAAGTACAAACTTCTTTGGAAAAACGATTAGATGTCATCGTGACTTATTTTCAGCATCAATATATCATTGAATTAAAACAATGGTATGGTGCAAAAGCCCATAAAAAAGGGCTTGACCAATTAGCTGATTATTTGGATATACATGGTCAAAAAAATGGTTTCTTAATTATTTTTAATAAACGAAAAAATAAGGAATGGATGCAAAAAACCATTGCCCATAAAGGGAAAACTATTTTTGCTATTTGGGTTTAATATTTACACAAACTATTATCCGCCTTCACAAAATAAGTTTTATAATTTGTAGCCTTTTCATCCATACAACCCTTCAAATTCAAAATCTCCACATGCTTAAAATCAATCGGATGGCTTTCTGCTTGTAAGGCAATAT
>JBGCFJ010001012.1:0-12000 GCA_045106885.1 Saprospiraceae bacterium | reverse complement strand
GTCATCAACAATATTGATAGATTTAAATAATTGTCCAGATTGATACCATTGCCGTTGGTTACCATTTGTAATACCCATTTCATGAGTAGATTCAGACCGTAGCACACCGTCTCTCCACCAAGTTTTAGAGAGGCCATTTTTTCTACCTCCCTCGTAATTCGCTTCAAAACTTAAAGTTCCATCTGCATACCATTTCTGGTAAGTCCCTTGTTTTTTACCTTGCCAATAGCTAATTTTTTCTACTAAAACACCATTGGGATAATAGTCCACAGAATAACCAGAAAAAGGATGTTCCAAATAATAAACCAATCCTTCATTTACGTGAAGCACTAGCGTATCTTTCAAAATTTCTTTTTCAGGTATATCAATAGTAGTATTTGCTACAATTTCTTTTCGCCCTAAGTCACCACAACTTAGAAAGACAACAGCAAACAAATTTAGCAAAGTCAATCGCCAAATATTCGCTTCCACTTGCCAATTATCAGTTACCAGTTGTCTTAAAAACTGGCAACTGACAACTGACAACTGGCAACTGGTAACGGGTAACTGGTAACTGATTCTAGTTAATCTGATTAGGTGTTCCTTGATAATCCTCTGGGAACAAAATATAGTAAGCATTTAAATATAGTTCGTTTTGGATGTGGTAATGATACTCTTCAGTTGTGGTATGTTGTGTAGTGCTCGTATGTCCGCCAGAAACATCTAAATCTGTTGGATAAGTACCCGTCGAGGCACATTTTCTACCATATAAGAAAAAACCATCTGAAATAATCCCAATCAATTTATCATCATCATCTGACCAAGCTTTTGGTTCTAAATGATAGTGATAGCTTTGAGGACCAGTATGTGCTGCGGTATAATCCAAAGAACCAACTGCATTATCCAATGGCACATTTGGACCTTCTTCATCATTATAAATAACAGAGCCGCTAACAGCTAAACCAATCGCTCCTAAACCAGTAGAAGAACTACTTGATGCTTTCGATGGACTGGCAGGAACTCTCAAGGTATAAGAACCATTAAAATTATCAATATTGCCTGGTGCCATTTGTTCGTAAGAAGTAACAGTTGGCTCAACAAATAATGGGTGGTTTTCAGCCGCAGCTTCTGTAGTTAAGGTCATCGTTCCCATCATAGCAGACCTTTCAGTCGTATTCGACCAATAAGGAGAAGTATGATTAGGTAGACCATCCGTTTCGATGACCACTTCATCGCCGTCCAACATAATCGTGTAACTTTCTGTGTCAAATTCTGCAAAAGCATTGTGTAATTCAATAGGAGTAGTTGGATTTTCTTCCTCCATTTCATTGGTAGTAGTCCTATCATCACCACAAGCAAAAAGGAGTAATAACAAACCAAAAGTCAGTAGGGGAAATTTCTTAAAAGTCATCTTTTTAATAGTTTTTGATAATTAGTTAAGTAGTTTCTCTTTTAGACCACTCCTTTTTAGAATTCCTTCGATGGATGAGGCTTTTTTTCTTTCTCAGACAACACCTTTCCTAAAATTTCATCCATAAAAGGTTTAAAACCAGCCAATTTCTCTTCTCTTAAAAAATTTTTTATTTCTTCAAAATGTTGATAAGCAGACTTTATTTTTTGTTTTTCTACTATCTGTAAATCCGTAAATAGTTGGTCTTCATTAATTATTAAATTAGTATCTATTAATTGCTGAAAATAAGGTTTTAACAAATCGGTTTGCGCTTTGGTTAATTCTCTCATTAATGATGCATGTCGCTTAGCCGAAGCCAAAAAAGCATCGTGCTGAGTTTTGTCCATTTTCAAGGAATCAATAGCTCTCATTTTATGACCACCATTAGGCCTTCCTAAAAAAAGAAAACCAATTAATATCAAATTTAAGCACAACATTCCCCAAGTTGTATATTTATAAAATTGAGTTGACTGCATTATTCATATAATTTATAATCCATAATTAGTGCCTGTTCTGCATATTCAGTTGGTTGATGCACTTGATTTAAGTAAGTACTAATAGCCAACCCATTCACCAGTAAGAGAAAAACTGCCACCGCTGCCACCAATTTCAAACGCCCCAATGGAATAATTGTCGCCTCTTGCTGATAAATTTGATTTTCAATTTTGGCTAATAAATCATTGCTTGGCTTGGCACGTTGGCTGCCTTTTGTACTGTCTAAAATCTCATTGATTTTTTTATTTAAGTTTTCTTTCATTACAATTAGTATAATTTCCTAATAAATTTCAAAAAGCTTCGTTTCAAGCTATGCTACACTACTAGTGGTAGCGGCAGTAAATAAGCAGCAGTAAGCAGTAGATTTAAGTAGCTAACAATCAACTTATTGCAAGAATTAAAAACTGTCACCTATTTCATGCGTAAACCACTAGTGGTTAGTCAACGTTGAAATGACGTATGTAAGTTTGGATGAATTTTGGAGCTGACCAAGGCAAAAAACGCAGACATAGCCGTAGCTATGGCGAGTATTTTTAACGATGGGCAGATTCAAAAGTCGCCAAAATTACCCGTCAATTTTATCTTGACTAACCACTAGTATTTGACCAAATTTAAAATGACCAGTTGGTTAGTTCAAACGCTTGGAGGTCTTGAAGACGCTCCAAGGTTTGCCGCCTGACCTTGGAGCGTCTTCAAGACCTCCAAGTGTCTATTCGTAAAAAATGATACCCGTCAAATCATATCTTGACTAACCACTAGACAACAAATTTGTACTTTTCCTTCGCTCAAGTTAATCTTTTTTCTAATTGTACTCTTAAATTTTTCTTTGCTCTTTGTAATAAAGACTCTACCGCTTTTAAAGTCGTGTCCATAATAGCTGCCACTTTTTGTCTGGGCAAACCTTCTATAAAACTTAAAATAAAAGCAGTCTGCTGATTACTAGGCAAGCGTTTAATTTCGGCAAACAATATTTTTGCATCTTCTTTCTTTTCCAACAAAATACCAGGATGGTCAAAATCTGAAATAGCCGTCTCCTCTCTACCAAGTTTAAAAAAAGAAAAACGCTGTCTCTTTTTTAACACATTTAAAGCCGTATTAACCGTAATTCGATAAATCCAAGTACTCACCGCTGCTGTCCCTTTAAATTTAAGGGCATTCTTATAAATTTTCAAAAAAACATCCTGTGTTATTTCTTCTGCATCCGCTACATTTTGCACATAACTAATAGCCGTATTATAAACCCGCTCTTGGAATAAGGCATAGAATTCCCTAAAGGCAAACTTGTCTCCTTTCGCAATTAACATTATTAGTTTAAGGTCATTATCCAATTCCTAATTATTTTATCAAACTATTCATCAATACTCTATTAAGGAATAAATTTGCCAAATGTACTCATATCTTTAAGATAATTCCATCTTTTCCATATCATTGCCTTTCAATCAATCATCGTGATTATTCAGTAAAGAGCATTGGGCGTAGAGCAAAGGGTTGACCTATTTGTATTTGAAAGATTTTCCCTTGTTAGCTGCCTCTGCCCCATGCGCTAGGCCCTTTGCTGAAGAATTACCAATCATCAATATAAAACCAATCAAAAATGGTACACGGAACACATAATGCCCTACCTAATCAGACTACAAGAAGGTGTAGATAAACCCTTTGAATTAAAGACCTTTTTTGATGGCTTGAATAGTATTGGAAATATTCTGTGAGCTCTTGTATGGATTTTTACGATTTCCATAGTATGTTATTCATTTTTAACCGATGGTAGCTAAAATCTATCGTATTTTTCTATTTTTTCCCTACATTTACTCCTTTCCTAATCAAATCATTAGCGCAGTATGAAAAATATAACAAACACAACTTTTCTGCTCTTATTCAGCCTCTTTCTTTTTACGGGGGGTACCAGTTTAAATGCTCAAAAAAACAAGGGCAAAATGCAAGCGACCAAGACTTTTGATGAAAGTTTATATAGTGGTTTAAAATATCGCTTAGTTGGCCCATTCCGAGGAGGAAGGTCTTGTACGGCAACAGGTGTACCAGGCAAACCTAATTTATATTATTTCGGTTCTGTCGGTGGCGGTGTTTGGAAAACGACGGATGCAGGGGCAACTTGGGAGAATATTAGTGATGGTTATTTTGGTGGGTCTATTGGTTCGGTTGCGGTATCTGAATCTGACCCGAATGTGATTTATGTGGGACAAGGCGAAAAGACCGTTAGAGGAAATGTCACCTCTGGTTTTGGTGTATGGAAATCAGTGGATGCAGGTAAAACTTGGACCTTTATTGGTTTAAAAAACACCCGCCATATTGGTCGAATTAGGATTCATCCAACTGACCCGAATATTGTCTATGTTGGCGCAATGGGGGATTTGTGGAAAAGCTCTGAAGATAGAGGCATTTATAAAACGGTAGATGGTGGTAAATCTTGGAAAAAGATTTTATTTGCCAATAAAGACGCTGGTGCTGTTGACTTAATTTTAGAGCCTGGCAATCCAAGAGTGATTTATGCGAGTACTTGGAATGTACGCCGAACGCCTTATAGTTTTTCTAGTGGCGGTGAAGGCTCTGACCTTTGGAAAAGTACCGATTCTGGTGCAACTTGGAACAAATTATCTGGAAATACAGGTTTGCCTCAAGAAACGTTGGGGATTATTGGCGTAACGGTTTCGCCTGTTAATCCAAATCGAGTTTATGCGTTAATTGAAGCGAATGACGGGGGCGTTTACCGTTCAGATAATGCAGGTAAAACTTGGATAAAAGTAAGTCGAAATCGAGCTTTGCGTTCCAGAGCTTGGTATTATACTAGAATTTATGCCGATTCGCAAAATGAAGATAAGGTTTGGGTGATGAACGTTTCTTATGGTGTGTCTAAAGATGGAGGTAAGACTTGGAAATTGAAGAATGCACCACATGGCGACCACCACGACCTTTGGATTGACCCCAATAATAATCAACGGATGATTATTGCCGATGATGGTGGCGCTCAAATCTCGAATGATGCAGGGAATAATTGGACCACTTATTATAATCAACCTACGTCTCAATTTTATAGAATTGCAACCGATGACCATTTCCCTTATCGCATTTATGGCGCACAGCAAGATAATACGTCCATTCGGATTTCGCATCGGTCAGATGGTCGAGGGATTACTGAAAATGATTGGGAAGTAACAGGCGGTGGAGAAAGTGCTTCGCATGCGATTGATGCCAAAGATAATGACATCGTTTATGGTGGAACTTATAAGGGCTACATGTACCGTTATAATCATAAAAACAAGCAACGACGGTCGATTAATGTTTGGCCTTTAAACCCAGCGGGTTCAGGAGTAGAAGTGATGAAATATCGCTTTAACTGGAATACGCCTGTCATGTTTTCTCAACATGAACCAGAGAAATTATACGTCTTTTCTAATCATGTACATTTGACCACCAATGAAGGACAATCTTATGAATTGGTCAGTCCTGATTTAACTAGAAATGACCCCGCTACTTTAAAATCTTCGGGTGGACCGATTACCCAAGATAATACAGGCGTAGAATTTTATGCGAATATTTTTGCAGTAATGGAAAGCCCACACGAAAAAGGCGTAATGTGGACAGGTTCGGATGATGGTTTGATTCATCTGACGACCGATAATTGTGGTAATTGGAAAAATGTAACGCCAACTAATGCTCCAAAATGGATTATGTGGAATTCCATTGACCCGCATCCAACTATTAAAGGCGGTGCCTATTTGGCAGGCACTAGTTATAAATCTGGCGATTATCGACCTTATTTATACAAAACAACGGATTATGGTAAAACTTGGCAGAAAATCACCAATGGGATTGACAATTTACACTTTACGAGAGTGGTTCGGGCTGACCCCAAAAAGGAAGGCTTATTATACGCAGGAACAGAATTTGGGATGTATATTTCCTTTGATGATGGGGCTAATTGGAAACCATTTCAGTTAAATTTGCCGCTAGTATCTATTACTGATTTAAAGTTAAAAAATGATAATTTAATTGTTGCTACGAAAGGGCGAAGTTTTTGGATTATTGATGATGTAACTCCTTTACATCAACTAGATAATAAAATTGCGCAAAAAGCACATCACGTTTTCCAACCCATGCCAAGTTATCGCATGCGCCAATCAGGCTGGGGTGGTTCTAATCAATTGCTAGAAGGTGAAAATCGACCAAATGGAGCGATTATTCATTATTATTTTAAAGAAAAACCTGCCAAAGAAAGTAAAGTTACCTTAGAGATATTGGAAGAAAATGGTAAGCTAATTAAAACTTTTACTTCGGATGCCAAAAAGAAAAAAAATAAATTCACGCCTAAAAAAGGCATGAATCGCTTTATCTGGGATATGCGTTATCCCGATGCGGTTTCTTTTGATGGCTTAGTGTTATATACCGCAAATACAAGAGGGCCTGTAGCCGTTCCTGGTAATTACAAAGTACGGTTGACTGTTGATGACCAAGCAGTCGAGCAAGATTTTAATATCAAAATTGACCCTAGAATTGAAAGTTCCGTGGAAGATTTGCAAGCTCAATTTGACTTCTTAATTGATATTCGCAATAAATTATCCGAGGCACATCAGGCAGTTATTGACATTCGCAGTTTAAGAGAAGACTTGAATTACTTAAAAAAGAAATTGGGAGATAAGGAATATTATGCGGACATTCGAAAAGCGATTAAAGCTTTTGATGAAAAAATGACGGTTATCGAAAATAACATCCACGAAACGAAAAACGAGGCTCGACAAGACCCACTTAATTTTGGTATCAAACTCAATAATCATTTAGCCTATTTAGGTACACATGCAGCAGGTGGAGATTTCCGTCCTACCGACCAAGGTATGGCATTCAAAGAAGAAGTATCCGCCCAAATTGATAAAGAGTTGACCGATTTAAAAACAGTGATGACAACACAAATTCCAAAGCTGAATGAGATGATGCAGGCGAAAGGCGTGAAGTTTTTAATGGGTGGTTTAGACCGACCGTAACTTGGAAATTCATTTCCAATAAAAATTTAAGTTTGCAAGACGTTCCAAAGTCTAATTACAGGATTTTGGAGCGTCTTTAAACCCACCAATCATTTTGATGATTCCAACTAAACAGAAATTAATTAACCAATAATCTAGTATAACCTGCTACCTGATTTACCTCATTAATCGAATCTATTTCCAGTAGAAGACTCATCCAATTTTTTTTCAACAAACTAATAATATTGGTCCAATTCATGGGGGCAATAGTAATAATTCCATGACCAGATTCGTAGGATGGATTAATTTCTGAAAAGAAACGAATGTTTGGGTCTTCTTTACGAGTAACGTGCAAGAAATAATTGGTAGGTGGCATCTTAAAGAATTTGAAAAACAATAGATAGGATAATTAAACCAAAATTATTGGATTAATAAAGGAATCCGTATGTTTAAGGTTTTAAAAACAAACTATCGGATATGAAAAGATTAATCCCTACCCTACTCTATTTATGCTTACCCTTTTTCTTAGTAGCTCAAGGCAAAACATACAAGCAATTAAAATACCGTTTCATCGGCCCAGATGGCAATCGAGCCATTTCTGTGGTGGGCGAACCTGGCAACCCTTTAGTCATGTATGTCGGGGCAGCTTCTGGTGGTTTATTCAAAACAGAAGATGGTGGCAATAGATGGCGACCGATTTTTGATGACCAAGACGTATCTTCGGTCAGTGCCTTAGCAATGGCACCGAGTAATCCACAACAAATATGGGCAGGAACAGGCGAGACTTTTCTAATTCGTCCAGCACACGCCATTGGTGATGGGATTTATAAATCGACGGATGGTGGAAAGACGTGGAAGAATATGGGCTTAGCATCTACCTATAGAATTGCAAGAATTGTGGTGCATCCACATAACCAAGATATTGTTTGGGTCGCTGCAATGGGGCATTCTTTTGGGCCACAAAAAGAAAGAGGGATTTATAAAACGATGGATGGCGGCAAAACTTGGAAACAAGTATTATTTGTCGATGAAAATACGGGCGGTGCTGATATAGCGATTAATCCTAAAAATCCTGATGAATTAATTGCTGCTACTTGGCAATTACACATCAATACTTGGGGCTTGAATAGTGGTGGCAAAGGAAGTGGTGTTTTTCATACAACGGATGGTGGCGACACTTGGAAAGCCATGTCAGAAAATGGTTTACCTGGAGGCGAAAAAGACCCGAATGCAGGGAAAATAGCAGTAGCGATTTCTCCGAGTCACCCCAATATATTTTATGCGTTAATGGAACAAGACCACACTTCCCTTTATCGAAGTACCGATAGTGGCAAAACTTGGGAAAAGCGTAGTACCAATCATACGATGGCAGAAAGAGCCTCTTATTATACTCGAATTGGTTTGGATATAGAAGACCCTGACCGTATCTATTTTTTAAGTGTTCGATTTGCGATGTCGGAAGATGGTGGTAAAACCTTATCTAGACGACCTCCTAGAGGTGGTGGTGATACGCATGATATTTGGATGGACCCGCTGAATCCTGACCGTTTTATGGTAGCAGACGATGCAGGAGCAACTTTTACTTTAAATCATGGCAAGACCTTCAAAAGAATTACTTTACCGATTGCCCAAATGTATCACGTAGCAGTTGATAATCAAATCCCTTATAATGTCTATGGTAATCGACAAGATGGTTATTCTTATCGAGGGCCTTCTAATACGCAAGCTAGAGGGATTCCATTAGGTAAATGGCAATATGTCGGTGGTTGTGAATGTGGTTTTGCGCAGCCTGACCCTGTAGATAATAACATCGTTTGGTCGGGTTGTTATGATGGTGGTTTGCAAGTCTATGATGAAAAAAGTCAGCAAATTCGAGATGTTCGGGTGTTTCCAGAAGCGGGTTATGGCGTAACGCCAAAGGATATGAAATATCGTTGGCATTGGAATTTCCCCTTGCATATTTCTCCACATGACCATAATAAAGTCTACGTTGGTAGTCAATATGTGCATCAGACTACTTCTAAAGGGCAGAAATGGGCCGAGATTTCTCCTGACTTAACCTTGGATTTAGAAAGTCATCAACAGAATTCTGGTGGTGTAGCCATTGATAATTTAATGACTTTTGATGGCTCGGTTATTTTTGCGATTGCTGAATCGCCTGTACAAAAAGATTTGATTTGGGTGGGTACAAATGATGGGCAAATTCAATTAACCAAAGATGGTGGCAAGACTTGGGATAATTTAACTAAAAATATTAAAGACTTTCCAGAATGGGGAACGGTTGCCAATATCGAACCATCCAAATATGATGCTGGTACGGCGTATTTTTCTTATGATATGCACCAAATGGCAGACTTTAAACCTTACATTTATAAAACCACCGATTACGGGCAAACTTGGACTAAAATAAGTGCCAGTATTCCTGAATCGTCTTCTAGTTTTGTCCATGTTATCAAACAAGATTATCAACAAAAAGACCTCTTATTTGCGGGTACAGATAATCATTTATACTTCTCCCCGAATGATGGCAAAGACTGGCATAGTTTAAGAAATAACATGCCACCTGCACCAGTTTATTGGTTAGAAATTCAAGAACATTTTGATGATTTAGTGGTCGCTACTTATGGACGAGGTTTTTATATTTTAGATGATATTTCTGCCTTGCGGCAAATGAGTGCCGATATTGCTGCTAAAGAGGTGCATTTATTCAAACCTAGAAATGCCTACCGTTTTAATCAAAAAGCACATATTCATGCCGAAAGTGGTAGTAATGTTTGGGGACGAAATCCTTCTAATGGGGCTTTGATTAATTATCATTTAAAAGATACAACGGCTAAATCTGTCACCTTAGAAATAGTCGATAAGAACGGTGATTTAATTCGTACCATTAAAGGTAAAAATGAAGCGGGTGTCAATCGCTTAGTATGGGATTTTCGCTACGCACCAACGACCGTTCCTGTCCTGCGAAATGCCCCTCCAAATATGCCTTGGGTGCCACTCAATGATAAAGGCGAACGGATTTTATATGCTTGGGATTTAGATTTAAATGGCGGCAAAAGAGGCCCTCGTGCCATCCCTGGAGAATATACGCTACGATTAAAAGCCAAAGGGCAAACCTTAACAGAAAAATTAGTCGTTTTAAAAGACCCTTCTGGCGAAGGAACGGAAACGGATATTGCCGCCCAAGTCGATTTGTCGCTCAATCTTTACGAGATGATTAATCAAACCGTTGATATGATTAATAATATTGAATGGATGCGACAAGATATTCAAAGTTTAAAAGGAGCTGATTTAAAAAGCTCCATAACAACTAAAATAACGAATTTAGAAAAACAACTCATTCAAGTGGAAAGTGAATTATACGACATCAACTTAACAGGTGCTAGAGAGGATGCTTTCCGAAATCCCAATAAATTATATGGCCGTATTTTAGCTTTAGCCCACGAATTAGGAACGGCTAGTGCCGATTATCCACCAACCGACCAACAGGCAGCAGTTGCCAAAATTTTGAACGGTCGATTGACCAAACAAAGTCAATTATATCGTAGTTTGTTGACCAAAGAAGTGGGCGATATTAATCGACTCTTGAAAAAAGCAAAAAGTGCCGTGCAAATTAAAGAACGAAAGAAAACAGGCGGTGCTTAAAGTAGCTTAGGCGGCTGGCCTGAGTAATAATATATGCATCAACTCAGACCAGCCGTCTAAGGCTACTTTTTCAACAAAGGAAATTCTTAGCCTATCATTTAGTTAACTCCCTTTTTTTAAGTAGATTGAGTCAAAATAAATCAAAACCGAATCTCATGTCCAATATCAACCGCCGTCAATGGCTACAAAAAAGTGCCTTTACCGCTTCCCTCCTTGCCTTAGGTTGCCGCACTAATTTTGAAGCGACCACCGCCAAGCCTTTCCAAAATAGATTAATTACTACCTCCCCCCTCCCCTTACATTGGAATGAAAACCCTTTTGGTCCATCCGAAAAAGCCGTACAAGCCGTAGCGGAAGTAATGGCAAAAGCCAATCGGTATCCCGATGATATGGTAACAGAATTAAAAGAAATTTTAGCCAAAAAATATGCCGTTGACAATTCGCAGGTTTTATTAACCAATGGCTCAACAGAAATTTTAGGTTTAGTCGGTCAACAGATTGGATTTGACAAAGGAGAATTGGTCATTCCCTCTCCGTCTTTTCCAACCATGGCGATGTTTGCGGCAGGTAGTGGCGCAAGCATCAAAAAAGTACCCTTAACGAAAGATAAACGCATTGATTTAGACCAAACCCTAGCCGCTATTTCTGATAAAACAAAAGTCGTTTTTATTTGTAATCCGAATAATCCAACGAGTACGGAAGTGGATAATGGCGCCTTAAAAGCTTTTTGTCGGGCTGTTCCCAAAAATGTATTGGTCTTTGTAGATGAGGCTTATATTGAATATTCCAAATTGGGTACAGCGGGTAGTATGATTTCTTTGGTGAATGAACTGCCTAATTTAATGATTTGCCGCACTTTTTCTAAGGCTTATGGGATGGCAGGACTTCGATTGGGCTATGCCATTTCTAGTAAGGCACAAATTGATAAACTGAAAGCGAAATATGTTGGAGCTGAATTTGCTACGGGTTGGCCTGCATTGGTGGCTGCTAAAGCGACTATGGAAGATACGGATTTTATGATGAAGGGCATTCAGCAAAATCAAGAAGGGCGGGATATTGTTTATCGGGCTTTTGATAAATGGGGCGTTGGGTATAGTTCTTCTGCTACTAATTTTTTATACGTGGAGTCTAAGCATTTTGTCTCGGATGTACGGGAACAATTGAAGGCTAAAAATATTTTGATTACTAAATGGCCAGATATGGTTGACCATGTTCGGATTAGTATTAGTGAGCCTTCGCACATGCTGGAGTTTGTGGCGGTGGTGGAGGATTTTTTGGTTGGGTGATTTTTTATATCACCCACGGATGAATGAAGGCAACGGATTTTTATTTTTTGGGGTTTTACCCGCAGATGAATGAAGGCAACGGATTTTTATTTTTTGATTTGTTTAGTTGTGAATAAATATAATTTTTTAATAAAAACCAAATATTAGACTATGGGATTACTTTATGAGGAAT
>JBGCFJ010001011.1:0-5793 GCA_045106885.1 Saprospiraceae bacterium | reverse complement strand
CTTGTGCTTTGAGCGTCTAACGTAATCGCCAAATTTATTTGGCTAATTCAAAATACTGACTGTCAATTATTTATGAACCTACCAAATAAATTTGGTGGTTACGAGCGGAACAAAATCGACTTTACGGACAGACTCTAATTAAGGGGTTTAGCAAAAAATAACCCGCGCAAATTTAACTTAGGATTTTTTAGTTAAGACAAGGCGCAAAAAACGGAGTTATGTAAGGCATAATAAGTGTTTTTACAACGCAGTATGAGCTAAAAAGGACAAATTCAAATGCATAGGTTATTATTTGCTAAATCCCTGATTTAATACAATACCTACTAAAATTTAGAAGGAGGGTGAAGGGTACAATATGAAATTATCAGGTTCTAATAAGTGTTTCGTAGTTTAAAGTGCTCAAATATCTAAAAATAAAAGATAAACACTAGCATAAACTTAATAAAAATCTTCATTTTTCTTTAAAAGGAGCGAAAAAATTCTTTGATTTTGACTAATTTTAGCTATTCCGTAAGCAATTCATTCTTAAAAGGGCATTATAGAAGGGCAATTCCGTAAAATGGATATTATTGGTGAGAACAAATTTGCCCAAAATTAGTCCCTGTCTTTTTGAAACGCATTCAAGAGTGAGTTAGAAAAATACACTAATGATTCGCTAACGATGAAGTTCTAAAAATCCTCTAAACATCCGATTATCATTAGGGTCGTTCAATTGCAACTCATAAATATAAGTACCATCAGGTAATTGTTGATTATTTTTCCAAGTACCCGCCCAATCATTTTGATAGTTGATAACTTGGTAAACAATGTTCCCCCAACGATTATAAATAGTTAGTTCACTTTGAGGAAATTCTTCTATTCCTGAAATATAAAACACATCGTTTTTATTATCTCGATTGGGAGAAACTGCTGTAAATACAACAACATCAACACAAGCTATATAAATAGTAACCGTTGCGGTATCACAACCAATGGAGTTACATAAAGAATAAGTGAATTTATCTTCTCTTTCACAAAATTCATCACTAAAATAAGTTACAGAGCCATCTAGGTTAAGAATTGCCTCTCCAAATAATGGCTGTTCAATAATTTTTAAGCCATCGTCTCCTATACCTACTCCAAATGGAATATCATTTCCTTTTATATTTATGGGTCTAGAAGGCACTCCTTTATCCGTAGTGTCTCTATCATCATTTGCGGTCGGTAATTCTCCAAATTCAATCACCTCTATTTCAAAGAAGGCAGTATCACAATTATTATCTTCATCACAAACGACAACACAGGCTTCTTCCCTCCCAATAGCCCCACCTGTAATTTCTACACAATAGGTAAATTGGTCTAATATAAAATCTACCTTATCACCAGCTTCCTCAGGACATTCGTTCTCAAAGAAAGTAATATTTTCTGGGAAAATAATGGAGTCAAAACAATAGAAAATGGTTTGTCCGACAAAAATAGTATCTATAATTAAGTCTGGTGGGTCATTTTGAATAGACAAGAAGAATTCCAAAGTATCACATACGCCCAAATCATCACAAATTTCGATACAGGTCATTTCTGTCCCTAAAGTTTTACCCGTATAAGTAATACAAAAATCGACTAGGTCGAATTCATATTCCGCTAAACCATCAGGAGTGTCTTGACAAATTTCTGTCATCGAGGTAATCTTTCCCGTAAAGGAGAAGCCCATTGTATCTAAGCAAAAAGTATTGGTGCTTTGGACATCAATCGTATCTTCTATAACATCATAATTTACCTCTATCTCAAAAACAGTCGTATCACACACTTCCAATTCATCACATAAAATAACACAAAGGGTCTCTTGACCAATATTCCGACCTTCAATAATTACACAAGCTTCATCTTCGATAGTTGTCTGAACATAATCGCCAGTCAAACAAGCTAAAATAACCGTATCCAATGTGCCTCCTAATTCCATAGTAGACAAACAAAAGGTATCCATTTGCTGAGGACTTGTCACCAGTTTTATTGTATCCGTTTTAGTACAAGTAATTGCTACAACTAAAGTATCTTCACAAAAAGAAATTGGGTCTTGAATCATAATTTCATGTACGCCAACTTCCAATTCTGTAGAAATTCCCCGTTTAATAATATTGGTTTCATGGCTTAGAAAAGAAGTGATGGGCGTGCCATCGACCATCGCATCAATTTGTCCATAAGTGTTGCCTGGTGCACCTCCAGTAATTAAAGTACCGCCTGCTGAAAATTGCCAGTTTCCCAATGGATCCCATTCATTCATTTGGGTGACTAATTCTTCTAAGGAGTTAAAACTTCCCGTAAAAGATTCGTCATTTACAGGCCAAGAGGTCACCGTATAAGCCCCTATCCTACCCTGCCCAAATAAGGTTTCTGGAGAATAGGTTTCTATGGTATCCGTTCCACAAGCATTAATATCGAATAAATCAATTTCGCTCCCATTTAAGGTAACGATATAAGGATTTCTAATATCAAAATCATAGTCAAGACAAATATCTTGTGTGCCTTCGCAATTGGCTATATTATAACGGATGGTATCTCTACCAACTATTAATGGACAAGGTTCACAAACGGTCACCCAAAGGGTATCTAAAACTGTTTGACAATCATTATCATCCGTAACCGTTACGGTATAAAATCCAGCAGGCAAATCTGTTCTAACTGCTTGGTCTGCAAAACCTTGGACATCTTCCCAATCAAAAGTGTAAGGCGGTGTACCACCATCCACATTTACTGTAATACGCCCTCCATCATCACATTGAGGAATAATGGTGGTATTAATACTTATAAAATCAGGTGCAATTATCGTAAAACAGCCTTGCCCATAAACACACCCCATGGTATCTACAATCGACAAACAATAATCACCTTGCGGTAATTGCCCATTCTGGAAAGTCGTAAACCCATTTGAAATAACCGTATCTAAGGCACCTGTAGGTAAATCAGTAACATCGGCGGTAAAAATCACTTCCCCATCTGCTACTAAAGGGCAAGTTGCTGGAATCATTTCTTCGATAGCTATACTTGCTAATTCATCAGATTCATTTACTAAAGTAAAGACTACTGGTGTCTTACAACCTGTCCGATTATCTGTTACCAATACCGAATAAGTGCCACTGCTTAGATTCGACTGAGTAGGCAATCCTCCTTGCCAACTGTAAGTATAATCGCCACTTCCTCCATTCATACTAATGGTCACTTCGCCATCAGCATTTCCACAAGTTGGTGAGGTATTCACTGCTACCTTTGACCGTAATAAATTATCTTCATCGACAACGACGGTCAAGGTCGTCTCACAATCGAATTCTTCATCTCTAACCCTAACTTGGTAAAATCCTGCTGGTAGTTCTGAGCGAGAATGTCCAATAAATCCATCTGCCCAAGTATAAGTATTCGTCGTAGGCAACAGTAATACTCGACCAGTTGCTAAACCACATTCAGAAGGGCTAATAATAGGTAACAAATCATCGAAATTCTTTTGAAAAATCTCTACTTCTATCTCCATGATACAAGTAGGATTTGGTTTATAAACAATCAAAATTCGATATTTTCCTATAGGTAAAGTTGCTCTAATATTTCCCGTCACAAAAGGTTGTCCCAAATCAGGCATAAGTATAAAATCGTAATCTCTTTCATCTTCTTCCATTTGGATAAAAATAGACCCTGTATTACCCGTACAAGTAGATGGAGTCGTCACAATTGAAGTGATAGTTGGCAAGTTACAAGCTTCACAATCAGGCACTATAATAGTTGCCATTTCTGTACAGCCATTATTGTCCATCACCGTTACTTCGTAAGTCCCCGTATCTAAAGCCGTTCTATTGATAGGATTAGTCGTTCCAGCCAAATCTGACCAGTCAACGGTATAAGGGCTAGTTCCGCCAGATATTTGCAAATTAATACCACCTGTATCCGCACAAGCAGCAATCGCCTCATACATCAACATTAAAGTTGGCGCTTCTTCGATAACAAAACAAGCTTCTCCTGTGGAACAACCAAAAGCATCTAAAATTTGTAAACAATAATCTCCAGTTGATAATTCGCCATTTTCAAAAGTATCGATACCATCAGTAATTAGCGTATCCATTGGCAATTGAAAATTATCGGAAATATCAACCGAAAATTGAATCCGTCCATCCATTCCATTAATACAAGAAACATCAATGGTATCTATGATTGTAATAGTTGCCACGCCAACTGGCGTATCTGCTAATGTAAAATCTACCGTCGTTTGACAACCTAAAGTCGCATCAAAAACCGTAACCGTATAATTTCCTGCCGCCAAATCACTACTCGTATTCGTTTCGCTTGCCCAAGAATAAGAGTAATCTCCACTCCCTCCTGTTACAGTTAAAGTTACCCTAGCATTTGCCTCTGCGCAAGTTGGTTCTTGGTCGATAATAGCCTCAGCAGTTAATAAATTTTCTGCTTCAATAACCACATTAACTATTCCGCCGCAATCTGCTGTTGCATTCGGATTCGTAAAAGTAATTTCGTAAGTACCGACTGCCAATTCGTTTCGTTCTCCACCAATAAATCCATCGGGCCAAGTATAGGTATAAGTAGCAGGCGATAAAACAACGACACCTGTTGGTGGGTTTTCGCAAATAGAAGGAAAAATCGTTGCAGTAGCAATAGGTAAGGTCTCTTCAATAACTACCGTTAAAGCATAGCTACAAGTTGTATTTTCTGGGTCAATAATCGTTACTTGATAAGTGCCTGCTGGCAAATTTATTCTGGTATTAGGAAGATTTCCAGCTACGCCCAAATTTGGCGACCATTCGTATTCATATCCAATAGTATTATCGGCAAAAACGAAAGTTACTTGCCCGTCGGCTAAACCACAATTAGCCTGGGTGATTAAAGTATCTATTAATGGGCTTTCGCCAAGTTCACCCGTTGGAATAGTAAATGGAATGACCGTTGTACAATTGGAGCTATTTTTATTCGTGATAATGACATCATAAGTACCTGCTGATAAATTTATTCGACTATTTGGGATAGCACCAGTTTGTCCAGTATTTCCACTCCATTGATAATTAAAATCGGTCGCATCACCTGCAATATTTAAGGTAATCGTCCCATTATTGAGTCCACAATCCGCAGCAGTAATATCTGTAGCAGTGACCAATTCTGAAGTCAGGCTGTTCTCCGTCACCGTAATCATTCTGGAAATAGCGCAATTTGTAGCCCCTTCTAAGGCAACTATTACTTCATAATCTCCAGCGGGTAAAGCCATTCTGGTATTTTTCGTCGCCCCTTCTTGTCCTAAATCTGGTACATAGGTAAAAGTATATGCATCTATAGGTTCTGTTAATTCAATAGCGACGACCCCATTGGATTGACCACAATCCGCAGAGATTATATTAGTTGAACTAATTAAATTTGAGTCAATACTTTTTTCAGGAATCGTAATATCTAAAGCAGTCGTACAAGTGGTATCTCCTAAATAAGCAATGAACACTTGATAATCGCCTGCTGGCAATGCCATTCTGGTATTTTTAGTTGCGCCCTCTTGTCCTAAGTTTGGTTCAAAAGTAAACGTATAGTCCGCTGTAGATTCAGCTATTTCTATAGCAACGACCCCATTAGATTGACCACAATCTGCTGTAATAAAAGTGGTATCTAAAAGCGTTGCAGGCAAACAAGTACAAGTATCTAAATGAATAGTCAGTGGCAATAAACAATCATTTTCATCCGAAATAGTCACTTCGTAAGTAGCTTCTGATAAATTATTTCTAGCTTGCTCATTGGCTGTTCCTTCGAGGTCTGCCCAATCAAAATTATAAGGCATGA
>JBGCFJ010001010.1:0-10622 GCA_045106885.1 Saprospiraceae bacterium | reverse complement strand
TAATTTTCAATTTCAAATTTTCAATTTTAAACCACCTTCGGCAGGAACCTGAGGTTAAATTTGAGATTAACGGTTATCGACATTTTAAAATATCGACAATTTGTTGGTTTTAAATTTTGCGTAAGCGCCTAATGAAGTATATTTTATTTGTACATTTTACAGCTCTATAACTTGAATTCTGAAAGCTATAATTTATCACTCCACAATCACCCGAATCCCCTCAGAATGACTACTAAACTCAGGTGCATACATACATTGCAAAGAAGTCACGCCATTAGAAAAGTCACCTTGATGCGCCACTCGTAAAGGATATTCAAAAACATGCGTGCCTTTAGACAAACGGGCAATAAAAAAGTTAGTCGCCAAATCGCCTGTGCTTTCGTAGTAGCCTAGTCCCCCACTCCACTTATAACCACTCATCACATTAATTGGCTCAAAACCACTCGCTCGCATATCTTTTAAATGCACGTATTCCATGTCTCTATCCACTCTGATTTCAATGCGTACTTTTAATTTATCGCCAGGTTGTAAGCTTGCCCCTGCTGAAATTGGGGTCATTTGTGGTCCTTTATCCGAAGAAATTTCTTTAAACAACTGTTTGTCAATCGTTAGTGGCGTTTCTTTAAAGGTTTTTATTTTGTCTAAATCTTCAAAATATTGCCAGTAAACAGCGCCCCATGCAGGTTGCTTGTTTGGGTTTTTTACCTTTATTTGTGCCATGTCTGCACTGATATCTCCGCTATTCCAAGAAGTTTTAAAATAGCCTGTGCCTGCTTCTGGTGTTTTTTGTGCGGCCTCAATTTGCTGCGTATAGCTTTTATTTTTACCTAGAGACACTTTTACCTGTTGGTCTTCTAAAATCCAATTATCCCCACTCATTAATAAAGCATACGTTACTGCACTTGTTGCTTTAGTGGTCTTCCAATGATTGGTTTGTTTGTTCTTTAATAACCAGATTTTTAGTTCATTGACTAAAGCGGCATCTTGTGCAACTTCTTCAAATAATTCAATCGCCATTGCGTGGGTTTCAATCGGCAACTGATGCCATCTGAATCCACCTGGATTATTCCAATACATGCCCAATTCTTCGCTTTGAAAGGCTCTTTCTTTCAATGACTTTAAAATGTCTTGTGGAACTGCCTTTTTCTTAAATCGGTCTAAAGTCAATCCTATCATGCTTTCTTGATAGACGCCTTTATTTAACCAAAATTCTTCGGCTTGACTCACATAATAATTAAAAGCTTTATCAGTCGATTGATTTCTTGGTACATCAGGGAAGAAGGAACGAGCATATAAATAATGAATCACTAAATTCGTTAAATGGTCTTCCTCGAATTTGGTATGCCCTGCTTTCACGCTCTTAGTTAAATCGTCATATTGTTCCTTCATGCGAGCATCGGTATAAGCCAATGCTTGGTGCAACATTTGCGTCACCCCACTTTCTTGACCAATATCTAGTGCATTTAATTTTTGTAAATGCCCCATGCCTTCCACCAAATTCTGGGTAATGTACCAACTATCTCTACCGCCTGGAAACCAAGCAAAACCACCATTTGACAATTGTCTTTCTGTGATTTTAGCCAAAGCAATCGCCTGTTCTTCTGCCATTCGATTTAAGTCGAATAATAAACCAATATTTTTCTTTTGCTCTTCCTCACTTTGTGCTGCCAACACCCAAGGTGTTTCTTCTAATAAAGCAGATTTTAATTCCTGATTCTTAGATAAGTTACTTTTCATAGCATCCGTACCTTTCCAACTATCAAAAATAGTTTTGATTTTTGGATGGGCATTCGCTACCGTACTTGCTAAAGCATTGGCGTAATATCTATTGAAAATTTGCTCGGTACAATCGTAAGGATATTCCATCAAGTACGGCAATGCTTGAACGGCATACCAAGCTGGATTGGACGTAAATTCTAAGGTGTATTTATGTGGGGTTAAAGATTTAGAATTCCCTACGTTTTTTAAACTTTCTAAAGTGAATGTCTTCGTTTCTTTCCCTCTTAATGCCAATGGCTTGGTTTCTGTCACCAACATTCGATTGGTTACTACAGGAATCGTGCTTTCTTCGCCGTCCGAATAATTACCAGCCGTTGCGATTACTCGATGCGTAACTGCCATGACTTCTCCAAAAGGAATGTCTAACGTCCAACTCAATGGCTCAGATTGACCCGCTTTTGCTGTAAATGGGATGATCGCTTTATCAATCCCTAATTTGGCATCAATTGGCTGCATCGTCAATGCATCAAATAATTGAATCGTTGCTTCTCCTGTTAAGTCATTTTCTGTTAGGTTACTGACTTTAGCTGTAAAGTTGATTTTATCGCCTTCTCGCAAGAATCTTGGTGCATTTGGTTGCACCATCAATTCTTTTTGTGTGATAATTTCTTTAGAAGTCTTCGCTATTTTTAAATCTTTAGTCGTTGCCAAGCCTAAAAACTTCCACCGAGTTAAGGCTTCATTCATCGTGAATTTAATAACCACATTTCCATCTTCGTCTGTCCTTAAATTAGGCATAAAGAAGACCGTTTCATTGAGATTCGTTCTTACTTTTACGTCTGATAAATTTGTTTTAGGTTTTGTTGCTAAATTATTTTCTTTTTCTTCAGTCTGTCCACCACCAGCTTTACCTAAAAGAACAACCCCATCATCTGCCATAGCCGACATTTCCATCATTTCCGCTTCTGGTGCAGCATTCATCATAGGCGCAGGCGCAGCACTTCGCTTCATCGCTCTGCCTCTTCTTGTACTTCTAGAATAAGCTACTGGTCGACCATAAAAAGGAAAGTTAAACCAGTTCAAATATTGATAACTTTTTTGGCTCATCCGAACATGTTCAGGTTGCCAGTTACGAGCATAGACATAGGTTTGCTGGGTATTGAAGCCATTACTAGTCCATTGAATTTGTGGATAGCCATCAACTGGAAAAATATCTAAATACCAATCATTGACTGCAAACTGGTCCAACGAAGCATCATACATAGCTGCAACCATTTCAGCCGCTACTTTCTCACTTTTAGGGCCTGATATTTTAATCTGCCACTCTTCTTCTTGCCCAGGTTTTAATTTATCTCTAAAAGTCGCATATTCGATTTTCAATTCCTTATTTGACCAAGGAACATTAATCGTCTTGCTTAGTTTATAGGTTCAATTATTATGGGTAAAAGTGATGTGGTAATGGAAATTCCCTCTATCTTTTTCTGTAATGGGAAATTGTACATCTTCTTTGCCTTGAATGGTTTTCCATTCTCGACTTACCAATTTTCCTTTCTTCTCCACTTCTACTAAAGCATGAATTTCTGACAAACCAGTTCCAATACAGACTTCCGCTGTTTCGGATGGTTCAAATTGCTTGCTCGGATGATTCAACCAAATCGCATCGTTTCCTTCAAAGGATTTTGCGGTTAAATCGTATAACTCAAAGTATTTTTTTACTTCAATGGCTTGCCCATATTTGTCCTTAGTCGTTAAAATTAGTTCATACTGACCTTGTTCCCAATTATTGACAGGTAATGCCCATAATTTTTTCAGTCGAGTATCAATACTTTCCTTAAAGATGGCTTTATCTGCTCGCCAAGTCCGCTTCTCATCTTCGTTTTTATAGGCAAAGTTTGGGAATTGCTTGGTAAATTCCTTTTCCGAAAGGGCATATACATCTGGCTTTCCCCAAAATCTATTTTTGAAAACAGTCGTTGGCGTTTTTAATTGATGCACAATAATATCTACCGTTGCTGCTTCAAACTCACCCGCTAAATTTTTAGTGCTTACCTTTAATGGAAAAGGCTTGTTTTTTTCAATCTTCTCAGGCACTTCCACATCTGCTGCTAAGGCAATATACCCTACAGAAGTCCGCATATCACTCGATTGCGTTTCTCCTGTTATATCCGTTACATCTGCAAAAATTCGATAGGTAAATTCTGGTTTTTTATCCGCTGGAATAGATTCATCTGGAATAGCTTTAAATGTAATGGTAAATTTCCCATTGGCATCCGTTGTGCCTACCCCATTGACAATTTCCATTTCTGGTCGTTGGTAAGGATTATAACGGTAGTAATAATAAGGTCGATATGGAAATCGAACTTGTCTCACCACTCGATATTGTACTTTCGCATTATCAATATTATTCCCTGCAAAAGCTTTTGCCACTCCTTCTACCGTCAACTCATCTCCTAATTTATAACTGCCTTGGATAGGATTAAAAGTAACCTCAAATTTAGGTCGTTTGTATTCTTCTACACTAAAATACTGCGTTCCACTTGCACTAGACACCAAACTCATGCCGCCTAATAATCCACTGCTTGGTGCTGTGAAAGACCCGTTTATCGTACCGTACTCATTAGTGGTCAAACTCAGCTTGTCTACTTCTTGCCGATTGACATCATAGAAAGTTACTTCCACTTTTTTGTTCGGCTGAATAGAAGGCATTCCACTCGGTGCTTTCTCAATCACAATTCCTTTAAAATACACTGTTTGTCCTGGACGGTAAATCGCTCGGTCTAAGAAAAAATGCGTGTGCATCGTCGTCGGTCCTTGTTTATCATAATAATAATTGGAGTAATTATCATCCAAGAATAAAACGTCGGCTCCTTTAATCAATTTAACTTTAAAATTTTCTCGTTCGTTCATCTGCAAACTCACCATTCCTTCTGCATTACTGATGGCACTTGCTGCTTTTTTATAATTATATTTTCGAGTTAAAGCATTGTATTTTCTCGTGTATAATTCAGCAACAACTCCTGATAATGGTTGACCCGTTGTTCTGTCCACCACCACTATTTCAGGTTGTAATTCCCCAGAAGTTCTGGACCAATTCGCCAAATTAGAAATATGTGTAAACGTATAACCAACCGCATTGTTTTCTCCAGAAAATTCGGCATTATCTGCAATCAATACCCCATAATAACCAAAAGGTAATTTATCTAAACCAATCTCTGTTCGATGCGTTCGATAATCGCCTTCTTGGGGTAAATTAATGGTTTCTTGCTGGACCGTTTTTCGACCATTTAACCACGTAACAATATCTTTTTGGCTTTTGCCAATAACTTTATCCTGTTCGCCATAGCCAATTTCAACGACCTTCAAATAAACTTTAAGGACATTTCGATAACTAATGGAAGCTAAAATTGGTGCATCAGGTGTATTTACTTTTTCAATATTTAATTGTAGTTCCTTCCTTAGTAAATTGGCTTGTAAATTTCGACAAGCATTCGCCCCCATAGATTCAGGAAATTGGGTAATTCCTTGAGTACATAAATTATAAGCTTTTAACCAATCAAATTTGCCAATATTTTCTGGATTTGCCTGATACTGCTGTCCACGTTGCTGATATAATTCCGCCATTTTATGCACTATCTCGGCATAAGCAGGATTATTCAAATATTTACTCCCTAAGTTTTCTAAGGCTTTTTCATATAAATTTTCCTTATCCCCATTGACTATATTATTATAGACAAATTTCAAGCGTTTTAAATCTGCATCAATTAATGCTTCGGGTGATTTGTCATCCAAGTGCGCTTTTAATAAGCCTTGGTATAATAAGATGGTTTGGTATTTACCAGATTCGGTATCTTTTGTCTCAAAAGTAGCGTTGACAAATTCCTTAGCAGGTGCAAAGGCTATCTTATCTCGCAAGTAAAATTTATAAGCGGGTTCGGTTAGATTATTTCGTTGGTTATTAAAGAAATTTAAAGCGCGATGGGCTAAAAAATCATATAAGGTCGGTCGTAAACCTACTGAATTTTTTCCCTTATTGATAATCGCCGTAAAATTATCGACATCAATCTTTTTGGTCATTTGCCCACTCACCGATGCTAAATACAATGTCTTACTTTTATCAATCAACTGTCCCAGCGTCCAAGTCCTCACGTCCTCATTTTTGAAATCGGTCGTTTCTGTTCTATTTCTTATTTTCCATAGATTATTTTGCAAATATTGACTATACATTTCTGCTTGCATAGATTGCAAAACCGACTTGGCAGGAAAGGCCGCCGTTTCCATTTCTTGTTCAAATGCATAAATCGCCTTGACCAATCCATCTTCTTCTAATTGCACTTGATATTTGCCTTTATAAATAATGGCTTTAATGGTTTGTGGGCTATTTTCCTCTTTTTTTGCCTTAGTATAAATGGCTTCCACATGCTCTAAAGCAGATTTGGGCAATCCCTTTTTTTCAAGAGAATCGACTATCCCCCAGGCTTTTTCATAATTCTCATTTTCAAAATTGGGCATTAGTTGATTTTGTGTGTTGGTGTAAAAATGTAGTGATGCCATTGCCAAAATAGCAATGAATAATAAAGGTAATTTCCTCATGATTGCTTGTTTTGACTGTTTGATGGAGTTTAAATACGTCTCTTGCATAAGCTAATCGAATTGACAAAGATAAAAAACCGACTCAAAAATTGACTTTTTTTTATCTATTGAATATGAATTACTTAGAAACGAATTTTGTGGAAGATAAAGTATTTTATTTAGGTTTTCCAAAAAAATCGTCCTTTTTGCTAATAAAATTTGAAGTCGTTCAGGGGAAGGATTCTTAATTCCTTACAACGCTTCTTTTTAATTTATTTGCTATTAGGACGGAGAAAGATTGGAAATTGCATAAAGGTGGGTTTATTTTAACTAGGTGTTAACGTTTTGGTAGGTAGTGCTTAATGAAATTTATTCCCTACTCTTTTAACAGGTTAAAATTTAAACATTTGCCCTTATAGAACTAAACCCCAAAATTATCCACTTCCAAAACAGCCCCCGCCTCCAAATCCTCCAGCCAAATATTATGAATCCGCACCCGAAACAAACGCAGTGTCGGAAACCCTACCGCTGCCGTCATCTTCCGTACTTGTTTAAATTTACCTTCGGTCAAAGTGATAGATACCCAACTAGTCGGTCCATGTCGTTCATCTCTAATTTTCACAATTCTTGGTGGAAATTCAGGTGGTGGAATTAAACGATTGGCTTTGCAGGGTTTGGTCATATATTTTACATCTCTAATCCCAATTTCTACCCCCTTTTTCATTTGCTCAATGGCTGCTTCATCAATCACTCCATCTACTTGGGCGTAGTATTCTTTTTCAATATGCTTGGCTCTTACTCGCTCACTCATTTTTCCGTCTGTCGTCAAGAATAGCAATCCTTCAGTCGTTTTATCCAATCGACCTATCGCCATCGTCCCTTTTGGAAAATCATATAATTCCCCCAATAACTGTACTTTTCGATTCGTCTCTAAGACAAATTGGCTCAAAAAATTATAAGGTTTATGGATAATAAAGTGCCGATGTTTGGTCATTAATTCGTGACTTTAGTTAAAAACTGCAATAATAATAGGTTTTACTGGTTTACCACCAAAAAAATTTCAATCAATATCAGGTTTTAACATCAATTGTTCGTCCACAAAACAATATTGATTATTTATACAATTAAATTGATTATTCATACAATTTAATCTATCTTTGCGACATTAGCTATAGAAATTCCTTTCAAATAAAACCTTAAAAAACGATGAATGATAAATGATGAACGATGAATTGAAAAAATAGGAATAGATAAGTCAGGGATTTAGCAAAAAATAACCTACACAAAACTACTACATGCCTTCAAAAGAATAATTCGTAGAGTTTAAAAAATCCGTGGGAAAATTTCACGAATACGCTTTCCCCACGGATTTACATAGGTTATTTTTTTCGTTTTCTCTTATTAAAATTCTTGACTTTCCAACCTAACCAATTCATCATTCATCATTCTTAGTTCATCATTAAAAAGCCCTGACTATGAATGCGACAAATTTGTTATTTGAGAAAAGTGCTAAAAAAATTGTAAAAAACCAAAAAAAGAGTAAAACGCCTGCTAAGTCTCCCCTAAAAAAACGTCAAATACTGGAAGATTTTACGATTGCTTACCAAAGTCGTGTTGTGAGTAATTTGACCCGAAAAGAAGTATTAAATGGTCGAGCAAAATTTGGTCTAGAAAGTTCTGGTAAAGAGTTATTGCAATTGGCGATGGCACATTATTTCCAAAAAGGAGATTTTTTCTCTGGTTATTATCGAGACCAGACCTTTATGATGAAATTGGGCATCGCCAATCCTACCGAACTTTTTACAGCCATTTACGCTGATATTGATAATGATAAATTTTCGGGTGGTCGGCAGATGAATAATCACTTTGCGACTCCGATGATTGACCAACAAGGAAATTGGTTAGCACAGACAGAAAACTATAATATCACTGCTCCCCTAGCGCCATTAGCAGGACAATTGCCGCATGCTTTGGGCTTGGCTTTGGCTTCTAAAAAATATAGAGCAACTAAGCAAGCAGGCGAAAAATTAAGTATCAATGGCAATGAAGTAAGTTTTGCTGTATTAGGAGATGCTACTACTTCAGAAGGTATCTTTTTTGAATCTGTCAACGCTGCTTGTGTCATGCAAGTGCCAATGATTTTTGTCATCCAAGATGATGGGTATGGTATTTCTGTTCCTCAGGAATTACAAACGGCTAAAGGAAATATTTCTACGGTCTTGCAAGGTTTCCAAAGAGATTTTAAAGGAGAAAAAGCTTGTGAGATTTATCGAGTAAAAGCCTACGAATACGAGAAACTTTATAAAACCTTTGAAAAAGCCGTTAATACGACTCGTCGAGAACATGTCCCTGCCATTATCCATATTACAGAATGTACCCAACAAAATGGGCATTCTACTTCGGGCAGCCATGAAAGATATAAACCTAAGGCAAGATTGGAATGGGAGAAAAAAATGGATTGTTTGGTTCAATTTGAAACTTGGATACTTAAAAATAATTGGGCAACTACGGAAGAATTAGCAGCCATAAAAGTAAGTCAAGCAAAATTAGTTAAAACAGGAAAACAACAAGCATGGCAGCAATTTTTAGCGCCTTTCAAAGTGATGCAAAAAGAATTAGTTGACTTGCTTACACCTTTAGTTTCAGCTAATTCGAGTAATGAAAAGCTAAATGCGACTTACAAGGCATTGGTTAATATGACATCTGGAAATAAGTCGGACGTCTTGGAAACAGCTCAAAAAGTCTTATTATTATTGGGCATGCAAAAGTCAGCTAGTATTGCCGATTTACTGAATTGGTGGCAACTAAACAACCATGACTTAGTAAGTCAATATCAGTCCAATTTACATAGTGGTACGAATGAAGCTGCCATCAATACACCAATTATACCCGCTATTTTTACGGAGGATAGTCCAATGAAAAATGGCTATGAAATTTTGAATCAATACTTTGACCAGTTATTTGCTAACAATGACAAAGTATATGCTTTTGGGCAAGATGTTGGAAAAATTGGTGGTGTCAATCAATGCTTTGCTGGTTTGCAAGAAAAATATGGCGAGAATAGAATTTTTGACGCTGGTATTCGAGAATGGACCATCGTTGGACAAGCAATTGGTATGGCAATGAGGGGTTTAAGACCTATTGGCGAAATTCAATATTTAGATTATTTAGTTTATGCCTTACCAGCCTTGACAGATGATTTAGCGACCCTAAGATGGAGAAGTAACGGACAACAAAAAGCACCTGCTATTATCCGAACTAGAGGACATCGACTCGAAGGAATTTGGCATAGTGGTTCGCCTATGAGTATGCTTTTAGGCAGTCTTCGAGGAATCTATTTATGTACGCCCCGAAATATGACGCAAGCGGCAGGTATGTATAATACACTACTACAATCTGATGACCCTGCTATTGTCATTGAGCCACTAAACGGCTACCGAAAGAAAGAGCAATTGCCAACTAATTTAAAAGATTTTACCCTGCCTTTAGGCGTTCCAGAAGTCTTAAATGAAGGAAAAGACATCACTTTGGTTACTTATGGTGCTTGTGTGTCTATTGCTCAAGAAACGGCAGCCGTTTTAGCTGCTTATAATATTAGTTTAGAAGTCATCGACGTCCAAACTTTATTGCCTTTCGATTTGGAACACTGTATCCTAGCCTCTATCAAAAAGACCAATCGAGTTATTTTTATGGACGAAGATGTCCCTGGTGGCGGCACTTCTTTTATGCTACAAAAAGTCTTGGAAGAACAAAATGGGTATCAATTTTTAGATGCAAAACCCGTTACTATTACGGCTACTGATCATCGAACGCCTTATGGCGATAATGGAAATTATGTGACTAAACCTGAGGTTTTTGATATTGTGAAAGTCGCTTTGGAGATAATGAAAGAGGCTGAGCCTGCTGTTTATGGGGCTTTTGGATTGGCTAGTTAATCATTTCTTGACAAACTAGGAGGATGAACGAACAAAAAAGTCCTTTAGGACTATTTTGTGAAGTGAACTGCAAAGCAGGTGGGATTGGCCTACGGATAAGAACAAGATTCAACGGATGATGGACAGATTTTTTCTTTAGGACAGAACTGAGTAGTTCATAAAATTTATTAGAAGATTTTTTTAGCTCCACATCTAATACGTCAAAAATCCGTCCTCCATCTGTTAAATCAATTTAAATCCGTAGTGAATCCTCCTAGCTCGCAAGTTCTATTTTTACTTTTTATCTATTAATACTTAGGTTTCGCACCTCTTTTTTGAAAAAAAATAATTAACATCTTACTGATAATCAGTAAGTTAAATTAGAATAGGATTATATTTAATATTTTATAAATTATGGAC
>JBGCFJ010000101.1:0-2295 GCA_045106885.1 Saprospiraceae bacterium | reverse complement strand
TTTTTGGCATAAAAAAGGTAAAAGTCATAGTTTAGTAGCGACTAAACAAACCAAACAGACTTTTACCAATGAATGTAAAAACACTCACGGCAACAATATTGGGCAATATGCCTGACATAGGCAAATGGCAAAGCGACTTTTTACAAGAAAATTTTGATTTGCAATGTAAAATGCGAGGTCGGCACAATTTTTTGAATATGTGCCGCTACTCTGGATTTAACGAAGGTACTTTCCATAATAACTATGGTAAGGACTTCGATTTCTTTGGATTCAATTTATTATTGAGCGAAAAATATAGTTCAGCAGAACGAATCTCTGCCTTTGACCCCAGTCATATTTCCAAAAGTGGAAAACAGACTCCAGGAGGCGCCTACTTTTGGTCTGGTTGTGCAGGTCGTAATAAATGGGGCTTAGAAATTGGAGGTTTTGCAAGTGTTGATATTATCAATAATACAGCGATGCATTTAATTGCTAACCAAACTTTAGGTGATAAGGAATATCCTAGTCTGCTTATTTATTATGCGGCTTTAGTAAGTTTTCATGCAGAAAACTTAAAAAAAGTATCTAAATACCTAGCAGCAGATGCTTATTTTTCTAAAAAACCTTTTGTTGATGAGGTTTGTGCCACAGGATTAGAATTAATCAGTCGATTACGAGATGATGCTGATTTACTTTACCCTTATGTAGGTCCACATCCAGACAGAAGAGGAGCTAAAACCAAGTATAATGGCAAACTAAATCCTAGAAATTTAGACCCTGCTTATTTTACTTGTTGTGTTGAAGAAGAAAATTATCGCATTTTTGAAGCTACCTTGTATTCAAAAGCTATGAAGCGGCAAATTCGAGTAGCGATAATGCATGTTTACAGAGAAGATGGTACTATCAAATTGCATAAAATTTATTTCTCTACAGATTTAGCCTTATCTGGTATTGACATTTATTGCTACTATAAAGCTCGGTTTCAAATCGAGTTTTTATACCGAGATGCTAAACAATATGTTGGTCTAGAGCATTGCCAAAGTAAAAGTGAAACGAAATTACATTTTCATTTCAATACCGCTTTGACAACTGTTTCTTTAGTAAAAGCGATTTACCATTTAAGCCAGCCTATAGAACAAAGAACTCCTTTTTCTATGGCAGACGTTAAAACCCAATATTTCAATGAACTGATGTGGAATTTAATTATTCAAGCGTGTGGGATTTCCCCACACGAACCAAATATTATTTCCATCAAACAAAATGTCCTGAATTTCGGTAAAATCAGGGCTTAGTTCTTTCACGAACCATTGAACTAAATAGATTATTATTTGCCTTGTTGCCTTCGGCAGCAAGGCAAATGGTATTTTAAGAGTGCGATTAATTAAAGCTATACAGTTTATACTGTACTTAATCTTTGATTATTAAAATGACACCCCTGATTTAATCGAAGATAGCTTTGACCTTTGTTGGCATGCTATTCGACGTTAAATCTATTTTTTTATTACGAAAATGATTTTTTTGTCATTTATAATATTAAAAAAATAAAATTCGTGGAGTTAATAAATTCGTTGGGAATCAAATACAAATTATCAAATTATCTAACTTATCTTTTATCTATTATAAAATCACCCTTAATTATGAGTAAAGTAGTCATTATAACAGGAACTTCCACAGGCTTAGGCTTGGCAACTGCCATATTATTTGCCCAAAATGGTCACAAGGTATATGCTACTATGCGAAATTTGGCGAAGCAAGATGCCTTATTAGCAGCAGCAAAAAAAGAAGAAGTTACTATAAACGTAGAAATTTTGGATGTTACTAAGACAAGAAGTATCCAAAGCTGTATCAAAAAGATTGTAGCTAAAGAAGGGAAAATTGATGTCTTGATTAATAATGCAGGTGCAGGATATATCCGAACGACGGAACAGTCTACGATGGAAGAAATTGAATGGGTGACAGATGTTAATTATTATGGCGTGATTCGTTGTACCAAAGCGGTCTTACCCTTAATGAGAGCGGCTAAAAGTGGGCATATTATAAATATTACTTCTGTCGGAGGATTGGTTGGCCAACCGTTTAATGAATTTTATTGTGCGGCTAAATTTGCGGTAGAAGGATATACGGAAGCATTAGCAAGTTATGTAACGGAAGCATTTGGTATTCAATTTTCTTTAGTAGAACCAGGTGGGATTACTAGTGAATTTGCCAATTCTGTATTAGCACAAGCTGCAAGTACAGGCGGAATGTTGGAAGATGTTTATTTACCACTTTTGCAACAATCTATTGGTTCTGCACAAGCGAGAGCAAAAGCTGGTG
>JBGCFJ010001009.1:0-6025 GCA_045106885.1 Saprospiraceae bacterium | reverse complement strand
AAACGCTATGTACGCTGTGCACTCTGTACCTCCATGGTGAAAATAAGCGATGCTCGTCCAAATAAAAGATGATAGCTTAGTTCTGTCGTAAGTACTCAGACAAATTTAAGTTAACAACTTTCTGTTAACAAATTAAACTATACTCGTCAAAAAAACTCCATGCCCTCTGTGTACTCCGTTCCTCTGTGGTAAAATAAGCTATGCTCGTCCAAATAAAAGATGTTCGTTTATTTTTGTCGTATTACTTACATCGTAAACTTAATTAAAACTTCTTTGATTTCTCGTTTTACCCCCCCAATCCTCTAACAACCTTTGCCAACTTAACAAACTTCCCCTACCTTTACCAAAAAAATAATTTGAAAAAAGATACTTATCACACACTAGCAGGCCCGACGGAAGGCGAATTCAAAGACAGAGGCAGTAAATTTTTTGCCTATGCTTTTCCTGTTTACAAAGAAGCAGATTGGCAAGAACGTTTGCTAGAAGTGAAAAAGCTGCATGCCAAAGCAAGACATTGGTGTTATGCTTATAGATTAGGCATGGATGGCAATAATTTTAGAGCGAATGATGACGGTGAACCATCTGGAACAGCAGGTAAACCCATTTTAGGACGGATTGATAGTTTTGGTTTGGTGAATGTTTTTGTGGTGGTGGTCCGTTATTTTGGCGGCACTTTATTAGGCGCTTCTGGATTGATAAATGCTTATAAAGAATCGACCATTGCAGCCTTAGAAAAAGGTGAAATTATTGAAAAAGTGGTAGCCGATATTTATCAATTTACTTTTGATTATAGTATTATGAGTGAAGTGATGAATGCCATTAAAAAACATAAAATAGAAATGGTGCATCAAGATTTTGGAAATATTGGAAAAGTGCAGATTGCCATTCGACAAAGTGAAGTAGCGGATAAGTTAATGAGAATGAAGGCGATTATTGCGAAGGTGCATCTAGAAATGGTGCCTGATTTGGAAGAAATTGAAGGGCTAACTATTGAATTTATTGAAACGAGAGGGTAGTGGTGGCGTTTGTAAGTTATTGTCAAGTTGCTAGTTGTTTTACGGTAACCACCAATCGGCAAATTAATAAGATACACTTGCCAAAAAGATTGATAATTTACAATTTTGACGAATCCATCATTCATCATTAATATTAAAACACTTTTCGGCGTAACTCTTTTTTCTCCGAATTTCGTTTTTTATTAGCCAATCTTTTTTCTTTAATACCTCTAGGTAATTTTACTTTTTTTCTGACTTTTTGAGGGGTTAGTGCAACAACTAAAAGGTTTAGCAATTGTGCCAATGCAGCTTTTTTGTTTTTTTGAGCGGAACGAGACACTTGGCTACTTATTACTAAATAACCTTCTTTGGAAATCCTATTTTTTAATTTTTCAAAAAGTAGTGCCTTCTGTTGTTCGTTGAACAAATCACTCTGATTAATCAGAAAATGTAGCGTAGCTTTAGTGGCAACCCGATTGACGTTTTGTCCACCGTTTCCTGAACTACTACTCATTGTAAATTTGACCTCTTTGGCGAGCAATAATGGGTCTATATGTAGTTGAGAATGATTCATTTATATTATTATGAAAATATTTAGTTGTTTGATAATTCCTTATTAAGAACATATTTTTGTCAAAAAAAGTTCCATCCTCTTTATTTTCCTCCATATTGGCAACAAAACACTAAAGGGATTGTTAGAATTGTAGTAAAAGAACCCACAAGATATGAAAAAAAAGCGAGTTATAGTTTGGTTTAGACAAGACTTACGCTTACATGATAATGAAGCCTTAGCGGATGCTTTGCGAACAAGTGAGGAAGTGATTCCTGTCTATGTTTTTGATGAACGAGTTTTCCAAGGGAAAACAAAATATGGTTTTCCTAAAACGGGGACTTACCGCACTAAATTTATTATAGAAAGTATTATAGATTTAAGACAATCACTGAAGGCAATTGGTAGCAATTTAATTGTGCGAATAGGGAAACCAGAAGAAGTACTTTTTGAATTGGCACAAGAGGTGAAGAGTGCATGGATTTTTTGTAATCGAGAAAGAACGGAAGAGGAAGTTAGTGTCCAAGATAAATTAGAAAAAAAACTCTGGGAAATCGGACAAGAAGTTCGGTATTCTAGAGGAAAAATGTTGTATTATACAGCAGATTTACCTTTTCCTGTCACACACACGCCTGATATTTTTACTCATTTTAGAAAAGAAGTAGAGAAATACATACAAATTAGAGAACCTTTAGCAGCTCCCGTTAAAGGAGATTTTCAATCACTCAGTACTCGCTTGGAAGAAGGAGACATTCCTACTTTAGCAACTTTTGGACATCCTGATACACCTACGGATAATCGCTCGGTTTTAGCATTTAAAGGAGGAGAAACCGCTGCCTTAAAACGGCTGCAACATTTTCTTTGGGAGACAGATGCGGTTAAAAATTATAAGGAAACTCGGAATGGATTAATTGGTGCCGACTATTCTTCAAAATTCTCTCCTTGGTTAGCACAGGGCTGTATCTCTCCAAAAAAGATTTACCAAGAACTGAAAAAATACGAATTAGAACGGACCAAAAATAAATCTACTTACTGGTTATTTTTTGAATTATTATGGCGAGATTTTTTCCGTTTAATGGGCAAAAAATATGGCAATGCTATTTTTCAAAAAGGAGGAACCTTAAAGTTAGATAATGATATTGGTAAGGATGACGAACAACTTTTACATGTTTGGATTGCAGGTAGAACAGGAATTCCTTTCATTGATGCCAATATGAGAGAATTAGCACTAACTGGTTTTATGTCTAACCGAGGTAGACAAAATGTGGCTAGTTTTTTGGTTAAAGATTTGCAGGTAAATTGGCAAATGGGGGCAGATTATTTTGAATCTATGTTGCTTGATTATGACCCCTGTAGTAATTGGGGAAATTGGAATTATATCGCTGGTGTAGGCAGTGACCCTAGAGAAAATAGATATTTTAATATTTTAAAACAGGCTAAACGATATGATGTTAAAGGAGCCTATGTGAAAATTTGGTGTCCAGAATTAATGAACCTGCCTGTTGAAAAAGTCCATCAACCAGATATTTTAACTTCCGAAGAACAAACAACTTTTAATTGTAAATTAGGAGTGGATTACCCTAAGGCTATGTTTAAAACAGCTAAGTGGATGTAGGGGAATTGCTATCTTTCTGTTACTGGAAGAGTTGTTTTTGAAAGGACTCCAAATTATCTAGCAATTTTCTGGTTTTGGATAATAAAACTAGAAAACGAATTCAAATTAAAAATTACTGTCAGAAGCCAGAAAATATCAGAAAAAGCACTGTATTTTATTTCAGACAGAGGGTTAATATGGCAATTGATGGGTATAAAAACCTTTAGTTCTAGTACTTTCTTAGACAAGTAGTGGGGACTAAAAAAAAGTGTCCGTTTCAGTACTTTTAGCTTAACAATAAATCTGCTATAGTTAAAATTTTAAATAATCTTACTAAAATTGCTTATATTTCTTTGACCTATCGCTAAAATAGCTTAATTTGCAAGTGCAATGTAAAATTAATACCCTACCACACTCTTTCCCCCTGTAGTTAAAATTTTGTAATACTTCCACTTCCCCCCCCCAAATTATTTAGGAGATAAAACAGACACTTTAGATGAACAAACAACACTTATTGGTGCGTTTCAGCGCATGCTTTTTTGCACTATTTAACATCCTTCCACTTTATGCTCAATTAGAGGTATCGGTTAATCAATCAGACGCTATCTATGAAGTTGGTGAAATTGCTTATTTTCAAGCAAAAGCTATTTACTCTTCCCCAGCTACCTACGAAATTATTTATGATGAGCAATCTCCCGTAATTGAAACTGGTACTATTAATTTAGTAGCAGGCCAAAATTATTCTATTCCTTATAGACAAGACGAACCAGGCGTAGCTATTTGTCGAGTTAATTTGAATAATGTAATTCGGGAAGCTTCCGCTGTTTTTTCTCCTTTGGATATTAGTCCTTTAGAAGAGGAACCCAATGATTTTGATGCTTTCTGGGCTTCTCAGAAAAACTTAAAGAATAGCTTACCAATGGACATGCAAATGTCTTATCATAATGAGAGTTCTTACCAAACAACATATACTTTTTCTTTAGCGAATATAGAAGGACGCAGGACTTATGGCTATATTTCTGTACCGAAAGGGAATGGTCCTTTTCCCGCTTCGATTACCCTGCCGCCTTATGGAACTTCTAGTTCGGTAGTAGGCGCAGATAGAGAAAGTGCAGAAAAAGGTGGTATGATAGCTGTTTCTATTAGTATTCATAATAGACCTGTTAATCAAGATGACCCAAATGCTTATAAGCCTGATGATAATACAGATAGAGAGAAATTTTATTATAGATATGGATTAATTGGGGCGATGCACGTCATAGATTACCTAGAAACTCGGTCAGATTTTGACGGCAATGTTTGTGCAATGGGGGTGAGTCAAGGAGGTGGATTGTCTATTTTGTTAGCGGGAATTGATGATAGAATTAGTTTGTTGATTAATTCTAATCCAACAATGGGGCAACATGTAGGCTATAAATATGATAGAGCTAGTGGATTTCCTTCTTACTTATCTATTATTGATGATCGAAACCAAGGGAATTCCAGTGTTTTTAACTCGGCTGTTAATGCGACAAAGTATTATGATGCGATGTTCCATGCAAGGCGATTTAAAGGGGCTTCGTTTTCATTAACGGGCTTAAAGGATTTGGTCGTGCCTTCTGCGACTGCTTTAGTGTCTCATAATCAATTACGTGGCTCTAAAGTATTAATGATTTCAAGAGATGGTGGACATAATCACCCGAATGAATATTGGAATGGTCGTTTTGAATTTATGCGTCGCCACTTTGAGGGGGCTAATAGCCCACCATTCCAATTTGGTGCAATCAATAAGGGTTTTTTGGCTAATGCAGGAAATGACCAAACGGTTGGCACTTCTGCTAATTTAAATGGCGAAATATTTTACGATAACAACCAATTAAATAATTTACCTGTTTCTTGGCGAAAAGTGAGTGGCCCTGGCAATGTTAGTTTTTCTAATGCTAATGGCTATAAGACCTCTGCTAATTTTAGCTCAAATGGTACTTATGTCTTACAGTTTGTTAGTAGAGATGATAGAAAATTAGCCAACGAAGGAAAGGTTTATTATATATCGGATGATGTAACAGTTACGGTTACAGGTGGTAGTAATCCAACTTTTACCTTGAATCTTTCTTGCCCAAGTAATCAATCTGTAGAAATTCCTGCTGGCCAATCACAAACGAATGTTTCTTGGAATGACCCAAATGTTACCTCAAATTGTAGTGGTGGAGCTAGTGCTTTCCAATTAACTGGTCCAGCAAATGGGAGTGCTTTTTTTGCAGGTAACTATACCATTTCCTATAATGCGACGGATAATTGTGGAAATTCTGAAGATTGTAGTTTTTCGATTAATGTAACACAAGCGGCTACTCAACCCACTGATATTGATTTAAATTGCCCTTCGGATATTATCGTTGATGCTGCTCCTGGAGATAATGAGGTGACTGTTAGTTGGGCAAATCCTACGGCTACTTCTACTTGCAGTACAGGCGGAAACACTGGAAGTGGAGATTGTTCTAGTACTTTTAAAAGTGGTTATGCTTATATGGGGACATTTGATAATAGTCAATTCTATATTTCTAATAATGATGCCAATTGGATAGATGCTAATGCAGCGGCTATTAGCGAGGGTGGAAGATTAGCTATTATTAATGATGCTGCGGAGAATGACTTTATTCAAGAAAATATCAATAATGAAATTGTATTTATTGGGTTAAGTGATATTGACCAAGAAGGAAATTTACGTTGGGTGGACGGAAGTGCTGTTGGCTATAATAAATATGTCGGCAACTTGAATAATAATAATAATAATGATTTTGTTACGATTTACCCTTGGAATGGGGAATGGGATTTAAATAATCAATACGTTACTAAGAAATATGTTATAGAAATTCCTTGTAGTAATGGTGGTGGAAGCAATGATAGCGT
>JBGCFJ010001008.1:0-5111 GCA_045106885.1 Saprospiraceae bacterium | reverse complement strand
CATGGGATTCACAGATATTCTTAATATAAAATAAACCTAGACCGAATCCTTTCACATCATGGATATTGCCTGTTGGGACTCGATAAAATTTTTGAAATACTTTTCCGTGATGCTCTTTTTTGATGCCGATACCATTGTCTTTGATACTCAACTGAATAGCGCCATTTTTTTGTTGGGCGCTGACCTCAATAATAGGCGTTTTTTTCACATATTTTAAGGCATTGTCCAATAAATTATGTAAAACATTGGTGAGGTGATGTTTATCTCCTTTAATGACCGTTTCCCCAATTTGAATCTTTCTATTTAAGTGTCCTCCTTTTTCATAAATTTTAACTTCGACACTATTTAAAACACGATTCATTAAATCCGCTAAAACTATATTTTCTTTATTTAATTGGAAATTGTCTTGCTCGACCCTAGCGATTTGTAAGACCTTTTCTACTTGGTCATTGAGTCGTTGATTTTGGTTTTTAATAATATCTGCATAACGAACCAACCGTGGATTTTCTTTTACTTCAGGTGCATTGGCAAAAACATCCGCCGAAATTTTGATGGTAGAAATGGGCGTTTTAAATTCATGCGTCATATTATTAATAAAATCCTTTTGCATCTCCGACAATCGCTTTTGCCGCATAATAATGGAAATCGCATATCCAAAGAAAAAGATAGTTAATAAAAGAAGGATGGTAAAAAAAACAGAGCGATACATTTGCCCCAACATATAACTTGTTCTAGTAGGAAAACGGACGCCAAAATAATACGTCAAGCCTTCCATTTTGGGCAAATCTCCTAGTGCAGTCGTTAGTTCTTTTTCTTCTGTAGCAATTTCACAATAATTGCCATCTATCATTTTATTGCTACTACAATCGTAAATCCCATACTCAAACGGCAATAATAAATTATGGTCTATCAACGATTTTCCTAAGTAATATTCTAAAGTCGCTGCGTGAATATTATTATTCACATTGACCACATAATAATTAGACGACCGTTGGTTGATTAAATCTTTACTTGGTAAGGCAAAACTATCTTGCTTCGCCAAGTCTTGAACCACCTGCATCAAAGCAATCTTGGTCGTTTGGTGAAATTCATCTTCCTTCAAATCCCACGTTTGCATCACCCAATAGGATTGGATGACCAAAATGCCGATGATAGCAAGGGTGCCTAAAATGACCACACGTTTGATAATACTGCTATCCATTTTTTATAGAAGTAAGACTGTAAATTAAAATTTACTGTCAGATGTCAGAACATTTCATTATCAGAAGATAGACGGTTTTAACGCAAATTGCGCAAAAAAGTCGATATAAGAAAGTCTTTATTTTTGATTAACAGGGCGTTAACAAAAGGGAATTCTTAGTCATTGGTCATTAAGTCATTAGTCATTAGAGGGGCATCAACAAAAATTAGGTACTTCTTTAAAATAATGACACAATGGTTGTTCCTGAGGCATCGAGCCTTTTAAATCCCTTTTTACAAATTAACATAGACTGCTAATCTCTCACCAAATGACTATTGACTTAATGACCAATGACTTAATGACTATTGACTTTTTTACTGAATAACAGGTAATGCTTCTTGTACTCGAAACATATTTAATGTTAATAAAGGTTGGGTACTATCCAATATTTCTCGTAACATTTTTTGCAAACTAGCAAAAGCTTTTTCTGCTACTTCAATGGCAGCTTTATCACTAAAATCGGGTAATAGTAACCACAATTGGTGAGACGGTGTGAATCCAAAACTTGCTTTAGCAATACCATTCTTTTGTAAATAGCATAAACAGTCTAAAGCTAATTCTTCTTGTGCTTTGGCACTTAGGAAAGTAAAATTTTTTTGAATCAATCCTAATTCTAATAAAAAACTTTGGTGTTGATTTTGTTGGGTGTGTACTAATTCTTGTTCAACCAGTTTTTGGAATGGGGCAAGCCCTAATATACCTTCAGGTAAACCTATCGTTTTGGGGGCTATATAATAACCAAATTTTGCTAATTGTTCTCCTGCAAAGGTTAATTTAAATGCTTTACTATCAATTTTTGTTCCTTCAACAATATGGGTATCGATTGCTGCTGCTTCCAACCACTCTTCCACTACCCCTATTTCTAAAAGTTGAAGGACTTCTGTATTTTTTGTTGTAGGAAAAAGGCTATTAATAAACGGGTAAATGTTAGCAGTCGTTCCTGTCTCCGATAAATAAGGGCTTAATTTATCCGTTTTTCTAGTATATAAATATTGTACTGTTTTTCTTAAAACATTAGATTTTATATCTCGATTCGTCGCATCTGATTCCAACTCCTGCATTCGATTATTAATCGAAGCGGCAGTTGCCATCAGCTGCTGCATATCATTAAGCTGATACCAACCGTCCACTTGATGTTGAAGTGATTCATAAAGCGCAAGGGATTTTATAAAGATAGGTTTCAAATAAACCCTTCGTTGATTCGCTGACCGAAGCATTTGTAATAACGCTCGTGCAGTCGATATATCCGTCTGTCCAATAACTACAGCATCTGCTGTTGCAATTTTGATAATATCAAATTGTTCTAAATTTTCTAAAAAGAAAAGGTTGGTTTTTTCAGCAATAGGTGTTTTAACGGTAGTTCGAGTAAAAAATCGACCAATTTTAGCCAAGAAATGATTTTGAAGTGTGTAGTTCATTAGTTCGTTTTTGTTTAAAACCAGTTAGGTCTATTTTAGACGAGTCATAATTTACCAATAATGTAGGTTATTATTAATTTTTTGTCGATGAGAGGTACTAAATAGGTGTTGTCTGAGAGGTAATTTTTAATCAGTAGGTACTTTTTATTTATCAAGAAGTATGCCAGTCTGCTTACCAGAACGCATATTGTCAATTTTTGCTATAAGAAACTAGGTATTATATTGTCTAAAACTAGCAGAACTAGAAGTTAAGTAATGCAGCTCAATTAATCGGGTATAATTAATAGACTTGTTTAAAAAGAGTAACCTCCTCAAGTGTTATTTCGTTGAGGTTGGAATTAAGTTTTTAGCTAATCTAAATTCTTGCTTTTTAGGTGCAAAAAACGCTTATTTAGACAAAATCAAAATAAATCACCTTCCCTGTGAACATTTGTTTATACTTTTTTGTATAAATTGAAAATTATACTTTCTTTTGCAAAAAATTAATGAATGCAAAGGGTATTTGGCAGAGGGCAGAGGGTATTCCCCCTACCCTCTGCCCCTTGCCCTTCGCAACAAGCGATAAACAATGAGCGAAGTACTTAGTGAATCAATGCAGGTCTTAGAAGACCAAACCAATAGCGATTATAAATATGGGTTTACGACGGATGTAGAGATGGAAGAATTTCCGAAAGGATTGAATGAGGATATTATCAGACAATTGTCTGCTAAAAAAGAAGAACCTGAATTCTTATTGGAATACCGCCTAAAAGCTTTCCGTCATTGGCAAACTTTAGAAGAGCCTAATTGGCCAAACGTAGACTATCCTAAAGTTAATTATCAAGACCTTTTCTATTACGCTGCGCCTAAGCAGAAGCCTAAATTAAATAGCTTAGATGAGGCAGACCCAGAATTAATCAAGACTTTTGAAAAATTGGGCATTCCTTTAAATGAGCAAAAAGTACTGGCAGGTGTAGTCGCTGTTGATGCGGTTTTTGATAGTGTTTCTGTCAAAACTACTTTCCAGGATACTTTAGCTAAATTGGGAATTATCTTTGGTTCATTTAGTGATGCGGTGAAAAAGCATCCTGAATTGGTCAAACAATATATGGGGTCTGTTGTACCTTATACCGATAACTATTTCGCTGCTTTGAATGCGGCTGTTTTTAGTGATGGTTCTTTCACTTACATTCCAAAAGGCGTCAAATGCCCAATGGAATTATCGACTTATTTCCGTATTAATGCGGCAAATACAGGGCAATTTGAAAGAACGTTGATTGTTGCAGAAGAAGGCAGTACTGTTTCTTATTTAGAAGGTTGTACCGCTCCGATGAGAGATGAAAATCAATTGCACGCAGCAGTCGTAGAATTAATTGCTAAAAAAGGAGCTTCTATTAAATATTCTACCGTACAGAATTGGTATCCTGGGGATAAAGAAGGTAAAGGAGGAATTTACAACTTCGTTACCAAGCGTGGTATTTGTGAAGCGAATGCTAAAATTTCTTGGACTCAGGTAGAAACTGGTTCTGCGGTCACCTGGAAATATCCTTCTTGTATCTTAAAAGGAGATAATTCTGTTGGCGAGTTTTACTCCGTTGCCGTGACAAATAACTACCAACAAGCGGATACTGGCACTAAAATGATTCACTTAGGAAAAAACACAAAGAGTACCATTATTTCTAAAGGTATTTCTGCTGGAAAAAGCCATAATTCTTACCGAGGCTTGGTTAAAGTGGGTAAAAAAGCACATAATGCACAAAACTTCTCCCAATGTGATTCTTTATTGATGGGCGATAGATGCGGCGCACATACTTTCCCTTATTTAGAGGTAGAAAATAATTCGGCTAGAGTTGAGCACGAAGCCACTACTTCTAAGATTGGCGAAGACCAATTATACTACTGCAAGCAGAGAGGATTAAGTGAGGAAGATGCTATTAATATGATTGTGAATGGATATTGCAAAGAAGTATTGAATGAATTACCAATGGAATTTGCAGTAGAAGCTCAGAAGTTATTGGCGATTAGTTTGGAAGGTAGTGTAGGATAGCATGATGAACGATAAACTATAAATGATAAACGATGAATTGAGGATTTAGTTTTTCCTGAATTCATCGTTCATCGTTTGCTAAATATTTGACCGTAAATCAAACAACAAATGAAAGAATTAAAGTACATACTCCTACTTTCCTTTTCCTTTCTTCATTTGGCGCTCTTGGCGCAAAATCCCGTTACGCAAGAAATTTCCTATCAATACACGAATGATAAAACGTGGAGAAAAGTCTCTACGATTGACTTTGATTATCAGGGTAATCACTTAATTAAAGAAACACAACTGTTTTATTGCGACGAATTGACGTCAGAAATAATTGAAGAAAATGAAGGTCGCAAAAGTCAAACGACCTATAGTTACCAAAATCCCACTAACTGTGGAACAAGCCTTAGGGAGTTATCGGCTTTCGTTTTATTCAAACATC
>JBGCFJ010001007.1:0-1283 GCA_045106885.1 Saprospiraceae bacterium | reverse complement strand
TACCAGAAATGACGAGATTATTTTTTCTTTTAGCAAAGCAAAATTTTTTAGCATAGCCGTTGCTACGTTGAAAAATTTTAATGCAGCTAAAAGGAAAAAGAATCCGTCAGGCTGGTAGGTTATTATTTTCCTCATCCCTTATTAACCGTAAAGCCCCAATGTTTTGGATGTATTACTGGATAACTTCCCGTTATCCAGTAATTTTAATTTTAATAGTGATTTTCAAGGTGTTAAATTATCTAGCAATATTAATTGCCGAATGAATATTGGGAAGTTACTGGGTAATAGGGCCTCCAAAATCATTATCATTTAGATATTGCGGTCAATATTTAGATTTGTAATTTTCACGCTAATTACCAATTTTTGAACACAACTTGTCCCAATTTTTTCGGGATAGTCACCTTATTATCTTCACATAGTGAGCATAATCTTAAGGAGTAGATAGGCGTATGTAGTTCGTAAATCTATGTTTACTATGTGTTTTTCACTCTATGACTATGTGGTAAAAACAGTAAAAAATTGTTGATTTAATCAAGTCAGACTACTTAAATTTTAAAAGAAAAATTGACAAAGACCCCTTAAAATTAAAAATTTGAAATTGAAAATTGAAAATTGACCTTTACTTACCTATCTTCGCCATATAAAATCATAAAACAGCATAATATGAACTTAATCAACAAAACCATTTTTATTGCCCTAATTTTATTAATGGCAATACCCGTATTAGCTCAACGAAAGAAAAAGAAGCAAAAGGCAAAAACGCAAACGCTTCAATTAAGAAATACTTCCGTAGATGCTGATTTATATAAAGGCTTGAAATTTAGAAATATTGGCCCATTTAGAGGCGGTCGAAGTGTGGCAGTAACTGGTGTTCGAGGAAACCCAATGCTTTATTATATGGGCAGTACAGGTGGTGGAATCTGGAAAACAGAGGATGCTGGTCTTTCTTGGAAAAATATTTCTGATGGGCAATTGAAAACGGGTTCAGTTGGCGCTATAGCGGTTGCCCCTTCTGACCCAAATGTAATTTATGTAGGAATGGGGGAGCATCCTGTGAGAGGGGTAATGACGTCTTTCGGTGACGGTATTTATAAGTCAACAGATGCTGGACAAACATGGACGAATATTGGCTTACCAATGACTCGGCATATTGCGGCAGTAAGAATTCATCCAGCTAATCCTGATGTGGTTTATATCGCCGCCCAAGGTGCGGTGCATGGCCCAACTAAGGAAAGAGGTGTTTATCGAACAATGGACGGTGGAGCGACTTGGAGTAAAATTTT
>JBGCFJ010001006.1:0-3995 GCA_045106885.1 Saprospiraceae bacterium | reverse complement strand
ATGAATACAGTCCATCCAAATGATGGGGTAAACCGCCTCTAATGAGCGACTGCGCCAAGCCTGCATTTCTGGCAATACTTGATCCGTAATAGCAGTCATTTTACCTTTAGATATTTCCAAGCCATACAAGTCTCCTAAGTGTTCACTTATATCGCCATAACTCATGCCCTTGGCATACATGGATATAATCTTATCATCCAGACCTTTGCCTAAAAAGGTTTGCCGTTTGGGTAATAATTCTGGCTCAAAACTGCCAGTTCTATCTCGACTCGTTTCCAATTCGAATTGACCATAATCCGTCTTTACCGTTTTACTCGATTTTCCATTCCTCCTATTCGCATTGCCTACTGCTTTTTCTTCATACAAATGCGCATTTAGTTCCCCTTCCAAACTAGCTTCTACTATCCGTTTAATCAGCGGAGCTAAAATTCCATCTTTCCCTCCTAATTTATCGCCATTACGCAACTGTTCAACCGCTTCTTTTTCGAAATCGCTCAATTCTTCGTAACGATTCTTTTTCTGAGTCTTCTTTTTTAAGGTCATCTGTTTCGTGTTTTTTGCAAATTTCTACTTTTTTTTGAAATTTGCTACTGACACACTTTATTTAACAGTCTCAATAAATCTTTATAAAAACAATACAAAGCCCCTCCAAATAATAATACGCCTACCAATCAACCAACCAAAGAGTTACCTTATCTACGATTTGGACTTTAATTTGTCGTTGAATCTCTCTCATTACACTATAATTAGGCGGCATTTCCAAGACCCAACTGTTGCTGCATACTGCTTATATTCCTTCATCATATCATCAAATAAGCCATTCTGTTGCTCTGGGCAAATTCTCTCTTTTGGCTTTGAGAGACCTAAATAATTCGAGTATTTTTATATATTCGGCGACTCTTTTTTGGAAGAAACTAAATAAAGACTTATGTTTAAGTATTAATTCTATTACTAATGAATGTGATTTCAACGAATGACCAAGTATTCCAATTTATTAATTCGATTTCCCAAATTTCGGAACCAACCTTTGAGGTATATTCCTCACTTTTTGAAAAAATAGACCTAAAAAAAGGGACGTATTTTGCCAAACAGAGGCGAGTAGAAAAGAATTTTGGAATAATTTTAGATGGCGTAGTGCGTACTTTTTTTATGACGGAAAATGGAGAAGAGCATATCAAAAGCTTTGGCACTCCTTTAACTTTTATTGGTGGATTCTCTTCCTTAATAACTGGTGTTAAAAATGAAATCAATGTCCAAGCCATAACTAATTGTACCGTTTTACAAGCACCATATATTGAATTGACACAATTGTTTTCCAGACTACCAGAAGTAGAAACCTTGTCTCGTCGAATAACCGAAGGGCTTTTTATATGGAAAGAAAAAAGAGAAATACAATTCCTTTCGATGAACGCTGAAAAACGATATTTACAATTTAGAAAGGATTATGAAGGTTTAGAATTTTTAATTCCTCAATACTATATCGCAGCCTATCTTGGCATTTCGCCTACCCAATTAAGTAGAATTCGCCGAAAATTATCCATTCATTAAGATTTATTGACAAATGTAAATGAAATTGCTTGCATAAATTCCGAATTTCGTTCTGGTTCTATTATTCATTACATAACGAAATAACATATCATGGAATTTATTCAGCAAATAATTAGTATGGCATACCCCATTGCCTTGCCTATTTTTTTTATTTTAATGGCCATAGAAATCTATATTGGTTATAAAGACAATCGCCAAAGCCATGAATTAACGGATAGTGCGGTTAGTGTTACTACCGGATTAGTTTTTGTTGGCATGGGTTTTTTTACTAAGACATTTAAAATATTAATTTTCTTTTTTGTTTATGAAAATTTTCGACTTTTTACGATTGATTATACGATTTGGTGGACTTGGGTCATCTTATTCTTGCTAGAAGATTTTACCTTTTATTGGGGGCATCGGATGGGGCATATGGTGTCTTTTTATTGGGCAAGTCATGTAGTACATCATTCTTCAGAGCGCTATAATTTTGCTACTGCTATGCGTAAAACATGGACTTATGATATAACAGGGCATTTTTTATTATGGTGTTGGTTGCCTTTAATTGGGTTTCATCCACTCCATATGGTTGCAATCATGACGGTAAGTTTTATTTACCAATTTTGGTTGCATACGGAGAAAGTTGGTTTTATGCCCAATTGGTTTGAGTATTTCTTTAATACTCCTTCTCATCATCGAGTACACCATAGTTCAAATGTAGAATACTTGGACAAAAACTTAGGTGGGGTCTTAATTATTTTTGATAGATGGTTTGGTACTTTCCAAAAGGAAGAAGAGACTTGTATATATGGGTTGACCAAAAATATTAAAACCAGAAACCTCTTGATTGTAGAGTTCCATGAATGGAAAGATTTATTGGCCAAAGCTTTTAGTACTAGAAGTCTTATTACAGGCTTTAAATATTTGATTAAGCCTCCGGGTTGGTCGCCAGATGGAAGCTCCATGACGACCGCTCAACTTAGAAAAGAGCTGGCGAAGAAGAGAAATGAATAGGGAAGAATTTTTATCGTTGACCAAACTATTTAATTAGAGTCTGTCCATAAAGTCCGATTTGAGATGAAAAAACAGCCTAAAAAAATAGGAAATTGGTCGATTTATTCCCTTGTTTTGGACTTTATGGACAGACCCTAATTATCAGCTAATTAATATTTTGGTGCGCAACTAATTTGATGCGTGCCGCTCAAAAATGATAAATGATTGTTATTCCTTACAAGTTTACTGGCATTTTAGAAGAATGGCTAAAGTATCGTGGATTGTATTCCGGTTCTGAGTTTGAATTTAATACTGCATCAAATTCTACCTTGACACTTCAGGAATGGACGGAAGTTATCCATTCTGTTACCACAAATGTATCAGGAACTGCACTTGGATTAGAAATCGGTCAATTTATTCAACTTCAACATGCTGGTCCATTGGGATATTTGATTGTGAATAATAAAGTATTTGGTCAGTTATTGGAAACCTATGAGCTTTTTGAAAAATGGTTCTATGGTGAAAATTGGTTAAAAAAAGAAATAACAGATACTACAATCAATCTTATTTGGGATAATCGAGTTGGATTTCCTGATAGATTATTTGAACAGGTTAATTCTATGGCCTTAGTTACTGTAATCAGTAAAATCTGCCCTACTGTTGGTTATCCGATTGAAGTAGATGTCATGAATGAGGAGGCGGGAGAATCGGCTGATTACTACAAAGCGTTTAATTGCCAAGTTCGATTTTCGGAAAAAGCAATGCGACTTTCTTATCCATTAATTGCTTTGAACCAACCTAAAGACAAGTGTTCAGAAATAGAAAAAGGACTGCCGAATTAACCGCAGTCCTTTTTTTATCGCCTCAACACTATGTAGTGTGAACAGTCAGGGGTGTATTGTTCAATTTTTTAGAACAATCGGGGGTAAAACGTTCAATTTACCCCTTTAGTAATTGTACACCTATAAATCTTTATTTTGTTAAATTTATAAGTATTGTATTATAGTAACATGTATGTAGTTCTAGATTATCTTCAATGTCCACCTCTCTCCATTTGCTAATTATTATACTATCATTTTTAGTTTCATAAATTGGTTCAAGGTTTTTACCTATTGTCTTTTTTGCAGTAGCAGAATGGATTCCTATAAAACGAAATTGTGAACCAGTTGTAAACTTATATTCCTTTCCATCTACTGCTCTAAAGTCATCAATTAATTCAGTAAAAACAGGCGAGCCACTCATGCCTTTTTTTAAGTTTCCATCTATTAAGAATAATGGTTGTTTATTGAAATTCCCTTTCATAGAAGTTGATGCCACAGCACTTTTTAAGCTTGGAGTATAAGTTGACGGGTCAGTATAACCTCTAGGAAAGCCAACAACTGATAACTTACTACCAATATCATACGAAAAATTTTCAGGGATAAAATGTTTTGAAGAAATTGGTTTAATAATAAAATTATCTAGAGCCGATTTTG
>JBGCFJ010001005.1:0-5413 GCA_045106885.1 Saprospiraceae bacterium | reverse complement strand
TGCTCTCTAAGGTCTGCCATTTCCTGATAAGGTAATCCCGTGTAACAACAGAAGACGAAACAGTCTCTCACCTTCATTAGGCGGTCTGAATCAAACATATAGCTTTCTAGCTTACTAAGTTCTTCTGGCGTAAGATAGACCACCTCTATCCTCACAGATTTCGCCTTATATAACAGAAAAGGGTCTTTCTCTAAATACTCATTAGCTATAGAGAATTTAATTATTTTTCTCATTCGCTGAATGGTCTTGTTAATAGAGATTTGCTTCATATCCTTTTCAGTAAGCATATAATATTCAAAATCTGTTAAGAATTTCATCTTGATATTAGATAGCAGTATATCATCTTGCTTATATTGGAACAGGATAAACTCTTTCAATTGCTTACGAATACTTTTAAACTTCTTTACTGTAGCCATAGAATGTGATTTACCAACCAGTAATTCCATGTTATCATTGTGCATATCAAATGATTGGAGTAAGCCCTTAACATTATCTTTAGCTTTCCCATTGACTTCATTCCATATTTCATCAAGTGTATATTCTCGTCCATTTACCTCATATTTTAGGGTAATATCCATAATCCTTCTTTCTAAAATAGAAAGCTTAGTATTGATTGGACTAGCCAGAATGTTAGAGTTATGGACTGAATGAGTGGTTACATTCCAATCAACTATGGAAATAAAAAAACCAGTAGAGAAATGTCTACGTTTTTTATTGAGTGTGAGCCTACAATAGATAGGTGCTTTATTTTGCTTATTGCGCTTATTCTTATACAGGAAGTATAAGACTTTAATTTTATTAGTCATAACTATTTGGATTAGTTATGAACCATGCCTTAAACAAACTTATTTATCAGGAAAAGGAGGGATTAGATGCCCTTTTAGATACCTTTTAAAAAACATAGATACCTTTTTAGATACCTTTGAAATGGATTAGTACCTATAAAAACTACATAAACCATACAAAAAAAGCCCTGCATAAATGCAGAGCTTTTAGTTTGTGTGATCTGGCTGGGGCTCGGACCCAGGACCCTTTGATTAAAAGTCAAATGCTCTACCAACTGAGCTACCAAATCATTTTATTTTGTTTGCTTTTGAAAGATTTAAGTGCTTACAACTAAGCTAACTTTCAATTGCGAGTGCAAATTTACAACCTTATTTTATAAATGCAAGGGATTATAATTGTTTTTTTTTCAATTTTATCAAAAAAAAATATTTTTGGCTGATTTATGAACTTTCTTTTTATAAATATAACAATATTTTATCGTTTGATGAATTTAGTAGATAAAATACCTTTATCCGTTGTGAGGCTTAGCACATAGACGCCCGATGTTAAATTTTGAGTATTGATTGATTTAGTAAATGGCTGATTTACAATTAATTGACTTAGCGTGTTGTATATTTTAATTTGTGAGGGTTTTACCTCCGATGGGACTTGAAAAGTCAGTACTTGGTTGACTGGATTAGGAGAAATGGTGAAAAATGACGAATTGGCTAAATTTTGGGTACTAGTGAGTTGTTGCTGTAAATTTGTCTTGAAAAAATTAAGTCCACCTCTAAAATTACCGATTACCATTTCTAGAAATCCATCTTTATTGATATCCACAAAAGCAGGATGAATTTCTCCACCTACTTGCACTTCGCCAAAATTAGTATTCATTTTTGTAAAAGTACCTGCTAGATTACCGTCGAGATTATCATAAACCAATACTTTTCCTGTTTCATTGCCTACGTATAATTGGTAGTTATCTTCGATTTCTAAAACAGTTGGCGCGCTATAGCCAGTGACTTGATTAATTTCTCTAGCATCCACTTTGCCGAAAAAATTATTAGTTGGGTCTGCTGGAAAAATTGGATTATTAGCCGTACCTGTATTTTCAAAATAATTTAAATTACCGTTTCTTTCGCCAATGACTAAATCAGGCAAGCCATCTCTATTCATATCTATTATCTGTGGGCGACTCGATTGTCCGACATCTATATTTTGATAGCCAAAAGCAGCAGTATTAAATTGAAAAGGATTTCCTGCTCCTGCTGTATTTTCTGCATAAAATAAATTACCAAATTCCTCTCCGATTAAAGCATCTAAATCTCCGTCACCATCCAAATCTCCAAAGGTTGGGGTAAAGCGCCAAGCGTTTTGAATGAAGACATTTAAACCAAATAAATCATCATTTTTCAACTCGTATTTAGGTGTAGTTGCCGTGCCAATATTTTCATATAAATAGACCCTCGCATTCCGATTGCCACCAGGTACAAAAAAACTTTTATTACCCACTACTAAATCTTGTAGACCATCTTGATTATAATCGACAAAGACAGGCTGCGCACCTGTTCCATAATCTATCATGTCTTCGGTAAATAAATCTTTTTGGCGCAATTCAAAGGCTGGATTTTCATTTGTACCTGTATTTTCATAAAACCAAGCAACTTCATAGGTTTCACCAATATCATTCCCTAAATTAGGAGCAGTCAGCAAGTCTTTAATGCCATCATTATTGACATCGAAATAAAAAGCCGCAGGAAATAAGGGAATATCTGTCGATACATTATTGCTAGGGAAGGCAATATCTTGGGCATCCATATAGGCATTTTGAGCAGTGCCTCCATTGAGCAGTAAATTTAAATTGGTAAAAGAAATATCGCCTAAAACGACTTCTTTGTCTCCATCATTATCCATATCCAAGGTCAATAGGGTAGACCCTGCATGTAAACCATTTCTAGGTTCGCTTGCCTGAAAATTCAAAACACACTCATCTGGATTACTACTTAAATCTACTTCTTTGGTAATACCACTTTCAAAAAACTTTCCCCAACATCTATCTGCTATAATAAAATCTAAACTATCCTTGCCGAATCCTTTTTCTATAGATTGGTTGTCGTATAATTCCACAATCCCTCCAGCAACATTAAAAGTCACGATATCCAAATCTCCATCTCCATCAATATCGTCTATCGCAGGATAATCGACGCTACTGACATATAAATTATTATTACCACTACTGCCAGGGTAATAAATGATATTAAATTGTCCCCCTTGCAAATTATTTTGTCGAAAAGCAATTTGATTATTCTCGTTATAATAACCTGTATAGACCTCTACGCCAGGAATTCCAGGGGTACTAGAGTAAGCAAAAATATCTTGAATGCCATCGCCATTATAATCTCTCAATAATACCCACTCGATGAGGTTGGGGAAATTCGCTTCAAATTCGGGTGCATAGCGATAGTCTACTTGGTTGGGCGTCCCTCCATTTAAATAAGTCAAACTTAATCCCCCGATTTTATCATAAATATAAAGGTCTTGAATACCATCATTATTTAAATCTACTTCAGAAAATTGAGGCGAACTCAAACCACCAACCGTTGCTTCTTTTAAGGTAGTTCCGTTGTGGATAAATTCAGGATAGAGTCGCTCAAATGATTGTGCATTGGCAATGAATAGAGAAGTAAATAACAAAAGAGTAAGGGCAAAGCTATTTTTATAATCCAATTTCTAATTTTTTCTAGGTTAAAATATATGACTCGAAAAGATACAAATTTTATAGTTGCTGGGTTTAATTATTCCCAATCCTAGCCGACATATCTTCAAATTTTATTTAATCCTAAACAAGAACCCACTATTTTTTACTGAATTTATATTTTTTATTTCCTTTTATGCCTTAATTAAATTCCTTTTATTAACTTACTGCGATTAAAATCATGGAGCTTTTCTAGCCCCTATTTTATAAACGCTGCGTTCTATCCACTTTTCGATTCACTACTTTGGAATCTAAAATTAGATAAACTAATGTTGTTCAAACATTCATCTTTAGGAATCGGTCGTTTATCTTGTAAATCTTGCAAAATCCTGTCATCCTGTAATTATTATGGAAGAAAATAAAATTATCGAAAATAAAGAGTTGAATATTTGGGAAGCATTGGTTCCTGTTTTTGCTTTGGTAGGCATATTAGCCTATAATGTACTCGTTTATGGCGATGATGCTTTAAGTGGCTCCAACCAATTCGTTTTATTATTAGGAGCGGCCGTTGCAGCCATAGTGGGTTTTAGAAATAAGGTTTCTTACGAACAAATGTTAGATGAAGTTGGGAATAATTTTAAATCCACTACAGGTGCTATTTTAATTTTATTGTTTGTCGGTGCTTTAGCAGGAACTTGGTTAATTAGTGGCATCATTCCAACGTTGATTTATGGCGGATTAAAAATATTAAGTCCTGCTATTTTTCTGCCTGCGACTGTCATTATTTGTGCCATTATTTCGATAGCAACAGGTAGTTCTTGGACAACTTCTGCTACCGTAGGAATTGCCTTAATTGGTATTGGCGGCACGATTGGTTTTCCTTTAGGTATGGTGGCAGGTGCGGTCCTTTCTGGTGCTTATTTTGGTGATAAAATGTCTCCGCTTTCAGATACCACAAATTTGGCACCTGCTATGGCAGGTGGGGAATTGTTTTCGCATATTAAATATATGACCTATACAACTGTGCCGACTATACTAATCACTTTGGTTATTTTTACCGTTATTGGTTTGACGAGAGAAACAACTGGTACTGCCGATACTGCTGAAATTTTAGCGGCGATTGATGCGAGTTTCAATATTAGTGGTTGGTTATTATTAGTGCCATTAGCGGTTATTTTATTAATCGTAAGAAAAACAAAACCTGTGGTCGCTTTATTGGCGGGTAGTTTATTAGGAGGGCTTTTTGCCATTATTTTTCAGCCAGATATTGTTGCCAAAATTGGTGGCTCGGAGGTGCTCACATTTGAATCTGCTTATAAAGGTATCATGAATGCATTAACAGTTGATACAGCGGTAGAAACGAGTAATGCGGCGCTAAATGACTTATTCACAGCAGGTGGCATGAAAGGAATGTTGGGTACGATTTGGTTAATTATGTGTGCGATGGTTTTTGGTGGTGTGATGGATGCTATTGGTGCTTTGGCTAGAATTAGTAGTGCTTTATTATCCCTTGCAGATTCCGTTTTTGGGCTTTTTGCCAGTACAGTAGCGAGTTGTTTAGCCTTAAATTTAACGGCATCTGACCAATATTTAGCAATAGTTGTACCGGGCAAGATGTTTTCTAAAGCTTATGAAGAGAAGGGGCTTGCGCCTGAAAATTTGAGTCGAACCTTAGAGGATTCTGGAACAGTTACCTCTGTCTTAATTCCGTGGAATACTTGTGGTGCTTATCAAGCTGGCGTGCTAGGCGTTTCAGTAACAGAGTATTTTGTCTATGCCATTTTTAATTATCTAAGTCCATTTATGACTTTATTATTTGCGGCTTTTCATATTAAAATTAAGCAATTAGGCGAAGAAAAGTAGTTTAAAAAAATAACCATTTAGCAAGATGAAAGAGGAAGTATTTGTTAATAGATAATCAGAAAGAAAATTGATACCTAGAAAGAAGTGAGC
>JBGCFJ010001004.1:0-13378 GCA_045106885.1 Saprospiraceae bacterium | reverse complement strand
CTGATGGGCGTGAAGTTACTATCGAAACTGGAAAATTAGCTACACAAGCCGATGGCTCTGTTGTTGTAAAGGTTGGAAAAACCATGCTTTTCTGTTCTGCTGTTTCTACTAGAACAATGAGAGAAGGACAAAGTTTCTTTCCTCTTTCTGTAGATTACCAAGAGAAATATGCTGCTGCGGGTAGAATCCCTGGTAACTTCTTTAGAAGAGAAACTAGATTATCTGATTACGAAATTCTAACCTCTCGTTTAGTGGATAGAGCGATTAGACCGCTTTTCCCTAAAGGATATATGTTCGATACCCAAATTATCATTAACCTTATCTCTGGTGAACTAGAAGAATTACCTGATGCTTATGCGGCTTTAGCAGCGTCTGCAGCGATGGCTGTTTCTGATATTCCTATTTCTGAGGTTTTATCAGAAGTAAGAGTGGGGAAAATTGATGGCGAATATATCGTCAACCCTAGTCGTTCTGCTATGGAGAATGCCACTTTAGACGTTATTGTTGCCGCTACTATGGACAACGTAATGATGGTAGAAGGAGAAGCGGATGAATGTTCTGAAGCAGAATTAGTAGAAGCTATCAAAATTGGTCACGACGCTATTAAAGTGCAATGTGAAGCTCAATTAGCTTTAGCTAAATTAGTAGGCGATAAAGCGACTAAAAGAGAAGTCGAATTACCAGCAGAGGATGACAGCATTAAGGAAAAAGTAAAAGCATTAACTAAGGATGGCATTTATGCGGTTGCCAAAGGTGCTTTAAGCAAAGCAGAAAGAAAGAAGCAATTCAAAGCAGTTAAAGAAAAATTAGTCGAGACCCTTACCGAGCAAGAAGGCGAAGAATGGATGACAGAGCACGGTAGCATGGCTAAAGACTATTATAATAAAATCCAAAAAGAAATCATCCGTGAAATGGTGATGTCTGAATCTATTCGTTTAGACGGTAGAAAATTGGATCAAGTAAGACCTATCTGGACAGAAGTAGATTATTTACCTGCTGCTCACGGTTCTGCCATTTTTAATAGAGGAGAAACACAAGCTTTGACTTCCTTAACTTTGGGTACAAAGTTAGATAAGTTAATGGTAGATACAGCGATGTTAACAGGATTTGAAAAATTCATCTTGCACTATAATTTCCCTGCTTACTCTGTAGGGGAAACCAAGCCAATGAGAGGGCCTGGACGTAGAGAAGTTGGTCATGCTAACTTAGCAGGACGTTCTTTGAAGCGAGTAATGCCTAAAGATTTTCCATATACTGTTCGTTTAGTTTCTGATATTTTGGAATCTAATGGTTCTTCTTCTATGGCAACTGTTTGTGCAGGTGCTTTAGCTTTGATGGATGGTGGGGTACCAATTACAGCACCAGTTTCTGGTATTGCAATGGGTATGATTTCTGACGGGACAAGAAATGCTATCTTAACGGATATTTTAGGAGATGAGGATGCTTTGGGTGACATGGATTTCAAATTGACAGGAACTGAGAAAGGTATTTGTGCTTGTCAAATGGATATCAAAATTGATGGATTGCCTTATGCCTTATTAGAACAAGCATTAGAGCAAGCAAAAGAAGCACGTTTACATATCTTAAATGAGATGGGTAAATCGTTGAGTGCGCCTAATCAAGATTATAAAGAACACGCTCCAAGAATTGTAGAAGTAATTATTGATAAGAGCTTTATCGGTGCATTAATTGGACCAGGTGGTAAAGTAATTCAAGAAATTCAAGAAGTTACAGGTACAACCATTAACATCGAAGAAAAAGATGGCAAAGGACATGTGAATATCGCAAGTAGCGATAAGGCGTCTATTGATGCTGCCTTGAAGCGGGTGAACGAAATTACTTACGTTCCTCAAGAAGGAGATGAGTTTGATGCAGTTGTAAAAACAGTGATGCCTTACGGTGTATTTGTTGATTTCTTTGGAAAGAGTGGTTTATTGCACGTTTCTGAAATTTCTCACACTCGAATTGATAAAGTAGAGGATGTCTTCAAAGAAGGAGATCCTGTAAAAGTGAAGTTAATCGGTATAGATCCACGTACAGGTAAATTCCGTTTGTCTAGAAAAGCTTTGATGCCACGTCCTGAGGGCATGCCAGAAAGAGATGACAGAAGAGGTGGTGGTGATAGACGAGACGACAGAAGAGGTGGTGATAGACGAGATGACCGTCGAGGGGGAGATAGAAGAGGTGGTGATAGACGAGACGATAGAAGAAGATAATTTAACTTCAATAACAACCTCAATCTCAACTTCAAGTTGGCATTGAGGTTGCCTCAGCCCGGGTGCTGAAATTGGTAGACAGGCATGTTTGAGGGACATGTGTACTACGTACGTGCGGGTTCGAGTCCCGCTCCGGGCACTTTGCAAAAATCGGTATTGAATCTATTTCAGTACCGATTTTTTTATTCCTATAAGTATCGATGAGATAAATTCGACCAATTTGACGGGCTAGAAAAAACTTTACAAAAACGTTTTCTATCCTAAAAAAACGATACACTGGTCTAAATTCTCTTAACAAGCTATTAATTTTCCTATTTTTATTGTAATTTTCTCCTCTTGATAAAACAAAATGCCTCTGTTTTAGCGTTCTAAAAACATTGACTCAACAAACAATAGTGGTTTATGACCAACCGATTCGTTATACTTATACTCACCCTTTTCTTAGGTGCTACTCCTTTTTCTGTTTTTGGACAGGAAAGTGTTATCCAATTAATTAATCCTTCTTTTGAAGATTATCCTCGTGCAGAAAGAGTACCGCACGGTTGGAGAGATTGTGGCTTCCCTGGAGAATCTGCCCCAGATACGCATCCTAGTGGTGCTTTTGATGTTATCAAATATCCAAGTGATGGGAATACCTATCTTGGAATGGTGGTTAGAGATAATGATACTTGGGAACGAGTGTCTCAGCATTTGAGTACGCCTATTCAGGCAGGTACTTGTTATAGTTTTAGCTTAAATCTTAGTCGCTCTGAATTATACGTAAGTGCGAGTAGAGAAACAGGGACTAGAGCTAATTATGTGCAGCCTATCAAATTAGTCATCTGGGGAGGAGATGGACATTGTGAAAAACGGGAACGTTTGGCAGAATCTCCCTTGGTCGCTAATACGTCTTGGAAACCTTATGCGTTTAAATTTGAACCTAAATTAACGCATACACACATTACCTTAGAAGCTTTTTACAAAACACCTGTGCTATTCCCGTATAATGGGAATATTTTGATAGATAAAGCTTCTGATATTGTGCCGATGCCCTGCGATGAAACACCAGTTATAGCGAAAATACCAGAAGTTGAATTTACAACCCCACAAGATGCACCTGTTATCACTAAACGTAGGCAATTTACATTAAAGGCAGACATTAGAAATATTGATGAAAACCTAGCCATTACTTTTAAAATCAATGGTAAACAAACAAAAAATTTCACCTTTAATGGTCAAACAGGGCAAGTAACGGCTAAGGCGACCAATCTAAAAAAAGGGAATAATCGAATAATTATCCAAGCTACCAATAAAGCAGGGTCATCTGAGGATTCCGCTATTATTATCTATGAACCAGAAGAAGCGATTGCTTATCAAGAACCACCCAAACAACCACAGAGTTATAGCACTCCTGTTCAACCTAAAATTATTCCATCTAATCGGCCTAAAAAACGTGCACAGATAGAAGGTTTTTCTAGGGCAGAAATTACCAAAGGGCAAATTATTAAAATTAGTTCCTTGTCCTTTAAAATGAATGACTCTACCATTACCCAATCTGCAGCAACTAGCTTAGATAAAATTTATGATTTTCTTTTAGAAAATGAGGAGATTGTGATTGAAATAGGTGGACATACTAGTGGATTATGTGATGATTTTTATTGTAATCAATTATCTACTGCAAGAGCAAAAGCGGTTGCGGCTTACTTACAACAAAAAGGCATTAATCAAAAACAATTGAGCTATAAAGGCTATGGTAAGACGAAGCCTATTTCTTCTAATAATACAACAGGGGGGCGGCGAAAAAATCAACGAGTAGAAATAAAAATACTGAGTACGGATGGGGTGATCGAGTGAAAAATTATAAATGATGAGTTATGAATCAACAACCATTCATAACTCATCACTTACAATTTATTATTCGCCTCAATTTGTGCTAAAATACCTTTCACATATTTTCTGGAAACTGGAATAATTTTATCTGCATCTAATAATTGTAACTGTAAACCTCGGCTATTTCCATCCACATATTTAATCTGATGTAAGTTTAATAGATAGGAACGATGACAGCGTTGAATGTAAGGTTGGGTAATTTGTGCTGCTATTTTGGTCAGGGTAGAGCGCAATAATTTCTTCTGTAGTTGGTCTTTTTCTTTATAAAATATACTCACATAATTATCCGCACTCTCTAAAAGTATAAGGTCAGTAGGTCTAATTTTTAACCATTCACTCTGGTTTTCTGCATAAATGGTTAATAAATTATTGGTAGATGGATTTATTTCTGGGCTGACCGTCGCTACATTATCCACTGATTGTTGTAAGCGACTTGCCTTACTCAAATTTCTTCTAAGCAGCCAATTTTCCAATAGTATCGTGCTAATCATAACAGGAATAATGGCTAACACTAAAGTAATCCAACCTACATAAAAAAATTGCCCCCAAGTAAAATTTTCAAAATTATTCCAGATATTATTATAAACAAAAACCCAAATAGTTAAGGAAACAATGTCGTGTAAAGTCCAGAGAATGGATTTGCCAATCGTCCATTGCTTAATATCAATAGGTAATATTTTACTAATCAATAAGTGATTAATAGCTAGAATTAAACTAACCACTCCTCCATAGCCTGCGGTAATAAAAATATTATCAAAATTAAAAACGCTAGGAAATGGTTTTAGAAAAATCAAAAATATAGCAATGAAAACACCATGAAAACCAATCACTAACCAACGCATTTCCCAATCTTCCATTACAGGAAAAGGGCGTCGGAATAATTCTAGTACGCTACCAATTATTCCACTCGATTTAGGTACGGGTGTATGTGGAGTGTTTTCCAAAAAACTGTTTTTTATTTACAAGGCTTCAAATTAATAAGGACTACTGAAATTTATTCTTTACTTCTTTTGCTTTTTCTTCTCTCCCTTTGACAATTAAAACTATCTCTCCCCTTACTTTTTTCTCGACATCATAGTATTTAATTAAATCTTCTAAAGTATTAAGGACAATTTCTTCGTGCATTTTAGTCAACTCTCTACAAACACAGGCCATTCGGTCTCCGCCTAAATGTTCGGCTAATTGCTTTAAACATTTAACAAGCCGATGTGGCGATTCGTATAAAACGAAAGTATAGGCTAATGTCGCTAAATAATCCAAGCGAGTTTTTCGACCTTTTTTATGTGGTAAAAAACCTTCAAAATGGAATTTATCACAAGGCAAACCAGAAGCAACTAGTGCAGGCACAAAAGCAGTAGCGCCAGGCAAACATTCAACTTTAACTGCCGCTTGATGACAAGCCCTAACTAATAAAAAACCTGGGTCAGAAATTCCAGGCGTACCAGCATCAGAAATTAAGGCAATATCCTGTCCACTTTGCAATAGTTTAATAATGTCTGGCGTCGTATGATGTTCATTATGCGCATGATGTGACCTTAAAGGCGTCTCAATTTCATAATGATTCAATAATTTTTTAGAAGTCCTCGTATCTTCTGCTAGAATAAGACTGACCTCTTTCAAAATCCGAATAGACCGAAAAGTAATATCTTCTAAATTGCCAATTGGTGTAGGAACTATAAATAGCATAGGTATAAAATAAAAAAAGATATGCCAAATTTACGCAAATTTGGCATATCTAAGTTGGTTTGGTCCTTAGTTGTTAAACTAATGACTCAATGACTAATCCACTAATGACTAACAGTAATGGTCAAAAGCCATGACCAAATTCTGTGCAATCATTTCCGCAGAACGTCCTTCGATATGGTGTCTTTCAATAAAGTGCACCAATTTTCCTTCTTTGAATAAAGCAATAGAAGGAGAAGAAGGAGGATATGGTAATAAATATTCTCTAGCAGTTTCGGTTGCTTCTTTATTCACTCCTGCAAAAACAGTCGTCGCTGTTGTTGGTACTTTTGCATGCTGCATCGCAATTTTTGCTGCTGGACGAGCATTTGCTGCGGCACAACCACATACAGAATTAACGACCAATAAAACCGTTCCTTCTTTTTGGTCTAGTACTTGAGACACTTCTTCTGGTGTTGTTAGGCCTTCAAATCCAAAATCTGTTAAATCTTTGGACATTGGTGCAACTAAATGTGCTGGATACATATTTTTTACGTTTAATAAGTTTTTTAAAATGAATGTAGCAGTCGCTACATCAATTATGCAAAATTACTAGATTTTTGCTAAAATAAATACAATCTTTTGCCAGTAAAGTTCAAATGGTTTTATTATGATCAAATTATATCTTATCCACTTTTAATTAGCGGTCTATTTTTCACAAAATTCTATCGATGTTACTTGCATTGATTCTCCTACTAATGACAAATCTAAAATAGATTGTTTCTAGGGAAAGGGATTTCTTTGGGTAAGGGATGAGGAAAATAAATTTCTGTCTCTTTGAAACCAAACCTAAACATTTACTTAAAATCTATACAATTAATAAAGTATAAGGTCTTACTTTTGACGAACTAAAACCAAAGTTAGATAGTCAGATAAAAAATTAATAAGCATCCGTTGCCTTTTAGACTCAGGAACGGTATAGAAAGTAGTTATATCAAAGAAGAATTGTTAAAATCTAAATTATATGATATCCAAGACTGTTATTTTACCCCTACTTTTATTATTAATTGGACTTTTCTCACTGTCCACTTCTTGCGCAACGGATAAATTACCCGAACCAGAACCACCAGCGTTTTGTGATACGTTACAGGTAAGTTATAATCTTCAAGTCAAACAAATCATTGATACCAATTGTGCTTTTTCAGGTTGTCATAGTACAGGGTCTATTGCTCCTGGTAATTATGCTGACTTTTCTGGCTTATCTCCTTTTTTATCTGATCAAGAATTTAAACGATTTGTTGTAGATTTTAGAAATGACCCAGATATAGGGATGCCACCTAATTGGCCTACTAATCCCGGTCCAAAAGATTTGACAGAAGAAGAATTTAACATTCTTAGTTGTTGGATAGAAGCAGAGTATCCAGAATTTTAGTCAACTGATTTTCCATTTAAACTATTCAATTTTCAAAAGGGTCGTGCTTGGTTTCGATTATCAAGGATAGGCAACGAATTTTTTTCTCAAGTTGTCCAATAATTAGAACGCTCCCCTTTTTAATTGTTTTCAATATCAAAAAATGAATCGACTTATAATCACTTTCTTATTACTAAGTTTTGCTACCTTATCTTTTAGTCAAGATTTTGTACGTAGGACTTTTAAGGATACACGTATTATCAATACGCAATCCGTGGAAACCCTCCAAAAACGAAAATTAGATTTAAGAATTGGTCACCGCTTTGGAAATTTAAAAGGTGGATGGTCTTCTTTTTATGGCTTAGAATCTGCCCAAGATATAGCGATTGGCTTTGATTATGGCATCACAGATGACCTTAATGTTGGTATACATAGAACTAAAGGTGCCGGCCCTTTAACTCAATTAGTGAATACTTCTATCAAATATCGTTTGCTAAAACAATCGGATGCTGGTGCCCCTATTTCGGTTACTGTCTTGGGTTTAGGGACGCTTTCTACTCAACAAAAAGATGAGAGCAGTGAGTTTGTGTTGAATAATTTCAGAAAATTCTCTCACCGTTTTATCTTGGGAAGTCAACTTTTGATTGCTCGTAAATTTTCCGATAAGTTCTCTTTACAAATCACTCCTTCTTACATTCATCGAAATGTGGTCGCTTTTGATGAACAAAATGGGACTTTTAGTTTTGGTGGTGCCTTTAGGTATCAATTGACCAAAGTCTTAGGATTGATTGTCGATACAACTGTTCCGCTTGGAGATACCGATGCGAAAGCGGCTATTGGCGTAGGTTTTGAAATGGATACAGGCGGTCACATTTTCCAAGTCAACTTTACCAATGCTAGAGGGATTTCTGAAACAGACTATATTCCTAATAATCAAGCTACTTGGGGAAATGGGGATGTTCGACTAGGCTTTACGATTTCTAGGATTTTTAATTTGTAGGTACAGGATGACATGATTTTTCAAGATTTAACAGGATAAAACTTATTTTCATAAACTGTTTTTGAGTTGATTAATTTTGGTGAACTCGCAACCCGTAACTCGCAATTCAACCATGAAATATTTATATCTTTTATTTTCTATTTTTACCATTCCTTTTTTAGTAATCACTACCGAAAAGGCAAGTGTGACCGCAGAAATGCCTGTCGCTGAAGTACTCAAGCAATTAGGCGATAAATCTATTATGCACCAACCCAATATGGGTTTAAAAGGTGTATCGGCTGAGAATGGTAAAAAGCTTTTTTTAGAAGGAATTTCTAAAAGCCCTAATGGCAAAAAATCTAAGAAACAGAGCAAGCACTTTGTTTGTACTTCTTGCCATAATATTGTCCATTATGTCTCTAATTTAAGTGTCTCTGACCCACAAGCTAGATTGGAATATGCGAATGAAAAAAACATCCCTTTTTTACAAGGTACAACGATGTACGGAGCAGTTAATAGAACCAGCTTTTATAATGGAGACTATTATAAAAAATACGGTGACTTGGTAGATAAAGCAAGAAATGATATTCGAGAAGCGATTCAGTTATGTGCCGTTGAATGCGCGCAGGGTCGCTCGCTTAAACATTGGGAGATTGAGTCTGTCTTAGCTTATTTATGGACTTTGGAAATGAAGGTGGAAGACTTAAATTTAGCAGCTACTGATTTTCAAAAAATTAAAATAGCGGTAGACAAAGGAACGAACCAAGCCGCTGCCATTTCTTTATTAAAATCAAAATATTTACAAGGTTCGCCAGCCACTTTTATTGCACCACCAGCAGATAGAAAATCAGGTGTCCCTAATTTGACAGGGAATCCTGAAAACGGAAAATTAGTCTATGACTTAAGTTGTAAGCATTGCCACGAAGAAGAACGCTATTCTTTTTTCAAATTGGATGACAGTCAACTCTCTTTGGACCATTTAAATAAACATTTTAGTAAATATAGTCGCTACTCCACTTATCAAGTGAGTCGTTGGGGCACTTCTCCTGTTGCTGGAAAAAAAGCTTATATGCCACAGTATACAAAAGAACGAATGAGTGTGCAGCAATTGGAGGATTTGCGGGCTTATGTGAAGCAAGAAGCGGGGAAGTAAGAAAAGAGATTATATTGTTTTATTGTTACATTGTTGTTTAGCATTCAGAAAACCGTAACAATAAAACAATATAACCATACAACAATTTAACCTCAAAACAAGAAAAAGTGCATATATTTTTTCAGCACTACTCGCAATATTTTTAAGGCTTTTCCCATCTGATTTTCTACCGTCTTTATAGAAATGTCTAATTTGGCAGCAATTTCTTTATAACTCAATTCTTCGAAACGACTTAACCGAAAAACTTCTTGGCAACGAGGGGGTAAAGTTTTAATCGCCGCTGCGATTTTATCTTCTAATTCTTGATGTAATAATTGTTCTTCTACCGTATCCGTTGTGTGACCTAAATCTCCAGGTTCAACGGCTGAATCTTTTTGGAATTTTTTATTTTTTCTAATATAATATAATGCTTCATTGACTGCCATTCGGCGAAGGTAGGCTTTGAGGGAAGTCTGAATATTTATACTTTCCCTTTTTTTCCAGAATTTAAAGAAGGTATCTTGGGCTAAATCTTCTGCAAGGGCTTTGTCTTTTAGTATCCGAAAGACGGTATTGCACAGGAAAGGGTAAAACTGATAAAACAATTGTTTTACCGTTTCAGGGTTATCTGCTTTTAACAGTTTTAATATTTCCTGTTCGTCAATTTCGGGCATAGTCAGTACTAAAGCAAGCTTAATAAAATCAAAAATGTAAAATTCAAAATTCAAAATCTAAAATTGTCGGTAATCAACAACTTATAATTTGAATTGGTAACGGTTACTTTAGCCACTTCACCAATCGTACAAATAGAATTAGAATTTGCCCGCAAATTAGTAAAAAATAATAGGATTTAAGGCAGGAGGGTTAATTTTTGGAAAATCTTAAAATTTTAGGGGGTTAGGTTTAAGAAACTCATAAGAAAGTGCTTGCTTAATTTTATAATTGGAGACTTCTTTAAAACCGACTAAAGCCTCTGTTTTGGAAAATTGCGGCGCTTCAAAGCCTTGTAATTCGGCTTGAGTGGTATAAAATTCCTTTCTAGTTGGATGTTCGTCAGCGCAAGCGTTAAACAGGTGCCCCCATTTTTCTTGAGTAATAATTTGGGTCAATACCCCTATACAATCCGCTTGATGAATCATATTTACAGGTGCATCCCCATTTTTCACCTCTTTTTTTCCTGCTAAAAAACGCCCCGCTTTTCTATCTGCCCCTGTCAAACCACCAAAACGAACAATTGTCGTTTCAAAGGCGGTTTCTTGTAATAGTAATGCTTCAGCAGCAACTAATGCTTCTCCCGAAGCTGTTTCTGGATTGGGTTCATCCGCCTCAGTGACCATTCTATTGACATTCCCATATACACTAGTTGAACTGACAAAAAGAATTCTTTTAGTTTGATGAATGAGTGCTTTTTCGATAATCGCTTCAATCTGTTTAGGGTGAGAACGTGCCACATCTCGACGTTTTCGACCAGGTGGAATATTAATAATTAGTACACCACTTTTAAAAAAATGAGACAAATTTGTGCCTTTTATTTTTTTATGTACTTCTATTAAATAAGGATCAATTCCATTTTTATGTAGCTTGGCTAACTTAGCAGCAGTCTGAGTAGACCCTTTGACGATGTGTCCCATCTCTACTAGTTTTTGGGCTAATGGAAAGCCTAACCAGCCGCAACCTAAGACGCTTATTGTGTAATCTATTTTCAATTTTCAATTTTCAATTTAGAATTTTCAAAACGAGAGGAAAATAATGCTCGAATAAATTGTCAATTCTTAATTTTTAACTATAAATGTTTTTTATAAAAATGGAATAGTGATGCTTTTGTCAATTTATATGTTTCAAATAGTAATAAAAATCAAATGTAGCATAAGGAAGCATAGCATCATTATGGAAATTTATTATAACTGATAATACTGTCTTCAGACGGGGCCCATTTGAAAATTGTTACTTGAAAATTTCAAATTGAAAATTGCTTCTTATTCCACTCGTTCAAAACAGCCAGCATCTGGATTGGTCGCATCTCTTCTTACCCCTAATATATCGGTTGTTTGATTAAAGATAGGGATGCCAAAACCATCTGCAATGGATAGTGAATCTAAAGTATAATCTCCTTCGCTAGGGTCTTTGAACAACACGATATTATTGCCTTCTCCTTGACTTGGTTGACAAGGAATACAATTATCAAAGAAATCAGGGGTATCGTCTTCGTCTACCAAATCCTCTACTCGAACAATGCAATTTTCAAAATTATAATCAAATCCTGCTTGTTCCGCATTGAATAAATCAATTTCATCAGAACGAGAACCAAATATAATCGAATTTTTGAAACGTACTTTTAAATCATTAAACCGAGCACGTTCACAAAATTGGTCTAAACAGAGTACATTCGTCATCCGCAAAGCGGAATTATCCACCCCATAACTTGCCAAGGTGCAGTAAGTAAAATCATAACTTCCTCCATATTCTAATTGTACCGCATTTCCACCATTTCCTGCAAATAAACAATTTTCTGCATTGACTCTGGAATGAATTGCAATCAAGCCACCACTAATCGCATTTAAAATTTGTGAATTTTCTATAATTAAAGTTGACGAAGAATCAGCAATAATACCAAAGCGGGCATTTTTGATAATGGTGTGTTCTATTTTATGCCCTCGACTCGTTCTAGTTAACCAAATACCGCCCCATTGTCCCGCTACTTCCTCGAAAGGTTCTTCTAAGCGGTCACCTTGAATAATTACAGGTTCTGCTGCTGTTCCTTCTATTTTTAGGCGACCTCTAGGTAAGGCGATGATATACCCATCATTATAATTTTCGCCTAAAACACCCGTTCGAACAATGCCACCATGGACATAAATTTCTGTGCCTGCTGGAATATTTAACGTACAACTATCCACAAATAAAGCACCGTAAATCACATAAGGTTTCGGGTCGTCAAAACTCACTTCTCCTAAATCACAACTGATAAAAGCACCACCTCCTTGACTAAAGCGGTCGGGAATATAATTGGCATTTTGCCCCCAAGCTTCTAATGTCACTATTCTTTCTGTACCATTCAAATCTACTAATAAGCGTTCGCAAATTACATAAGGACTGATGGAAATTGGATTATCTGGATCAACCGTTACTTCTGCAAAAATATATAAACTATCGTTGGCTAAAATTTCTACGGCTGTTGCTTCATTGGTCGGAATACCATCTATATTCAATCTAAAAATCGACGCACTACCCCGCTCCAAAGAAATCTTATTAATCTTGACTGGCTGACTGTTTGTATTATAAATTTTTAAAATACGTGTTGCTGAACCCAGTTCTGTAAAAACCGTATCAAAACGCAAAGTATCTACAGAAAAACTCAATTCTGCTGTACTTTCCAATAAAAAGTCTTCTTCCTTATTACAGGCAACTAAAAGGTAGACTGTGGCGATTATGGTAAAAAATAATATTTTTTTCATGTACTACTTAAATATGAATGGAAGCATTTTTTAGGAACATCAATTTTCTGAATCTCCGTTTCTTAGTTAAGAAATTACTACCCAGCAAAAAGCATTGGCGTAGGGCAAAGAGTTGATCTATTTATATTTGAAAGATTTTCCATCTGCAAACCTTAAAAGGTCTTACTGAAAAAAGGTGTCGGACACTTTGATTTAATAAAATACAGCTGTTTTAATGATTAAAATCGAGTCATTTACATACGATAAGTGTCCGACACCTGTTCCAAAATCGACCTTTTTTCAGTAGAACCTTAAAATTATTCAACTATTTTACTGTTTTTCATACCTCCGCCCCATGTGCTAAGCCCTTTGCTAAATAATTACGTTAAAAGATTCTAATAGTCCAACGAAAGAATAAACGCAAAGTTAGTTTATAACGTATAATTCCATAGCGGATTAACGGGAATTATTATTTAGGTAGGTATTTGTCCTAGTTGTTACAACAAAGGCAGGTATTTTTAGCTTAATTTTACATTAGGGGCGAGGCAATAAATAACCTACCAGAACTGACGAGGTTATTTTTTCTTTTAGCAAGGCAAAATTATTCAGCATAGCCGTTGCTACGTTGAATAATTTTAACGCAGCTAAAAGTAAAAAGAATCCGCCAGGCTGGTA
>JBGCFJ010001003.1:0-1646 GCA_045106885.1 Saprospiraceae bacterium | reverse complement strand
TTGTGGAATCTATTTATTCATCGTCTTCACCGCATTGCATACGGTGTTATTCAAGTTTAATCACTTCGTGATTCTTTAAATTTGGAATTACTGACTAACTTAGTTTTTTATTTCTCAAATGAACAATTCTAGTTCTTTTGTTCCATTTCTCAGTCGTAAAATTTTTCTTTTCCCAGAAAGCATTCACTTCTGTTTCAACTTTCTTAAAATAATAATCCGACAATATTTTTTTAATCTCGACCAATTCATCATTTGTCATGTTTTTAGAAAACATTTTTAATAACTTAGGTTTCGGTAATTTGAAAAGAGGAAAAATACATTTGGATTTTAGCGGTTAATTCTGTATAGATTTCAGGGTTAATACCTAAAAGGTCTAATATCCTTAGCTGAACGGGTTCTAATTTAGTCATTAAAGCAAATTCAAACTTTTTTTCAGTAAAAATGAGGGAGATAGAAATACCTTCAAAAGCATTAAATATTCTTTTGGCAGAAGGTCTAGTTGTCCCTCGTTTGGGATTCCCCTCATAAACATCCTTCAATTGCTCTTTTCTGTCTTTTAAAGCTCTGGCAATTTTATATTCTACCATGGCACAAATTTTTAGAGCAAGTAGTAAAACATTAACCAATCCTGCAAGTCTATTATCTTTTTGTAAAAAGACAGGTAATAAAGGCGTCATTTTGTTTCTTATATCATCAAATCGACTTTCAATATTGGACTGATACCGATATTTCCAAACACATTTTTCAAAAGGTAATAATTTTTTTGGGGCATTAGTAGCATAGACTTGCCAGCCCAAGAGTAATTTATGGTCTTTTATTTGTGCTTCTTTTCTCCAATAACTCACCTCAAAATGAATTTGCTCTTCTATTCTTTCAGGGCGATTTCCGTAGGCTCTAATTATTTTAGTCGTTTTTCTTTGCTTTATTTTGAAAGCTATAAAATCTTTTACTTGATTAATAGTCAATAGGTTATTAATTGCTTCTGTATATTCTTTCTTCGTCTCTAATACTTTTTTGCCTTGTTTACGAATTGATAATTCAGCGATACTTGTACTCGTTTTATTCAATCGACGTTCTAAGGCATTTCTCTGACTTTTAGCATAGCTTACCGAATGAACAAATAACCTTCTTTCTGTCCAATTATAGTTTTGGTCTCCTTGTGACTGATTTAGTAGTTCTACTACTTCAAAGCCTTGGGCTATCAAAGTCTTCTTTTCTTCGTGTTCTTTTACTACCTTTTCATAATTTTCTACCTGACTGGCTTTTATCAATTTTTCTCTTGCCGTTTTTGATAATTGGACTAGAGATAAAGGCATTAAATAGTAGTCTTTATTACTAACTACATAGCATCTATTACCTATTGAGCCAAATTTATTATCTCCTACATACAAATTGCCAGCGGCATAGGCTGATAGGCCACTTAACACCTCTTTACTCTGTTTGATTATTGGAATATATAGCTCCTCATCTGCTACATTGCCGCTTATCGTTAGATGACACACTGGATAGGCAAAATGATTGACTTGATTATCTAATGTGCATAGTTTTATTTTAAACTGCGGCAAATCTGCATGGTGTTTGTGATAACCATGCTGTAGCAATCCCCCTTCTTTGATTTGACCATAACCTTGCATTGGTGCTGCATC
>JBGCFJ010001002.1:0-10853 GCA_045106885.1 Saprospiraceae bacterium | reverse complement strand
AAACTAGGCTGTACAATCTACCAAAAAAAGTTCCTCAGCTTTTTGCTCTTTAAAAGGCTTAAAAAAAGGTGTATTTGTTCTCTTACTTAATTCAAAATACGAAAAAGATATATCATTACAAAACAGAAGTATTTTGAGTGTGATAAATCTAATTTTACAATATTGAAAATCAATAAGTTACAAAGAATATATGCGCTCTAAACTTTTAATATATTTTGATAAAAACTTACTATTATTTCCGATTTTTGTTAGACGCAATTATTGTATTAAAAAAACGTTTCACAAAAAAAAGTTCGGGGAAGAAATATAGCTCGATTGTACAGCCTATATCTGTACTAAAAGAAGATTATTTTATAATATATGCTATACTATCGGTCTATGCATTTTAGCTTTTTTGCGTGGCTTTTTGCTTTTATAGTCGAATTCATCGTTCATCGTTCATCATTCATCATTATCATTCCCGTACCAATATCCGTGGTCGAATCTTCAACAACCGCTGCGAAGCAATCCAAACACTACCAATCGTTAAACCTAAAATCAGTGGAATATTTAGTAAGGTTTTATCCAAATCAAAAACATAAGGAAATTCAGACAAACCGACATTGGCGGTTAGTATATCCATCGCATGAGGGATGATTTGCAAAGAAAGTGGCACACCTATGATTAAAGCTAAAATGGCAATAAAGACTGCTTTTAATATGAGTGCTAATTGCAATTGAAAGGGAGTTAAACCGACTGCTTTCAAAATTCCTAAATTCTTTTGATTTTCTCGAATGCTTAATACCGTGTCATTAAAAACGGTGACAAATAATACGCCTAGAAAGAGAAATGCCACTAAAACAAATACATTTTTAATTCCCTCAATGATATTTTTTAGCTGTGTTTGAGACTCAGAATCGACTCTCACTTTGTAGGTGCTGCCATAAGTGGCTAATAACTCATCTCGGAATGCTTCTTTATCTTCTCCTTCATATAAAATGACATTATAGCGGCCTAATTGATAGAGTGGATTCAATTCTTGGATGCCCTCAATCCGAATTTTAAACCCTTCACTTAAATTGTTTAATTGTTGATAGATACCTGTAATGGTAAAAGGCACTAATTGACCTTCCATAAAAACCTCTAGCGTATCCCCTAAACCTTTGTTTAATTCTAGACTACTATTGACACCAATCGAAATTTCCGTTTCAAAAACTGGATGCCGACCTTCTAAATTGACCAAACCTAGATTTTCTATTTCATCATCATAAACAAGACCTACAAAAGTTTGTGGGGCTTTTTCTTCCGAAGCTGGTAAATTAGCTATATAAAGACCCATTTTGACCACCTCTTTGACCCGCTCATCATCTTCCAAAAATTCTTTGAAAATATCTTCTTCATTTTCCTCTAAAGGAGTAGTAGAATCAATGAATAAATCAGAATTGGTATAGCCCCAAGAAGGCCGATTATCATCTAAATTTAGAATAGAATTATCGACATTGGTATATAATATTTGTACAAAAACCACAAAGAGTAAGCCTATAAACATCAAAAATGCCCGCTTTTTATTCGACATCAACATCCGAAGCCCTAAAAATATGGGGAGTTTAGAACGAGGGCCTAAAGTAAATAAACTAAATTTTGACCCTGCAAAAGACCGTTGTGGTGGACCACCAAATCGAATAGCCGTCACGGGTTGAATTTGCCCTGCTTTTGCTGCTGTTCGATAAGTAATAATTAAAATTCCAATTAGGAAGAAAATAAAAGTTGTAATTGCTGGTAAAACCCATGAAATATCAAAATTTATCGCACCAATTGCGGCAATTAAATCTTTGAAAATCATTTGGGTGACAAAATAGCCTGCAAATAAGCCAATCGGAACAGCGATACAAGTAATGGTCAAAAATTGAATGACATAAACGGTAATGATATTTCGATTGGTAAAGCCTTGTGCCTTGAGCATGCCAATCATTTTATAGTCCGTTTTAATCGCACTATTTACGACAGAAGAAGTAATGGTTAGGGTAACAATAATCCCAAAAATGGCAAAAACAAATAGTAGACCACCCGTTATTTGATAAACGATTTGGAATATTTTTTTATAAAGATCATATAAGGTACCGAAGCCTCTATATTCAAATTCTCTATGAAATCTCGCCCAAACTTTTTCCGTTACTTCGGCGTCGTTGAGCCTAATACCCATAATGACCCGCGATAATTCATTGACAGGAAAAAGAAGCGTTAAGGTGCCTGGACCGACAAAGGCAGGAACATTATCAGACAAACCATTAGAGTGTTGAGCATCGACCACAATACCGGAAACTTTTAGTGGAAATAGGCCATTGTCAGTTGGGATATGTAGGGTATCTCCAATACTTATAGTTGATTTATTTTTCCAACTATTCGGAATCCAAATTTCTCCTGGAGCTGGATATTCAGTTGTTGCTCCTTCTAAAATATGTAATTGATCTAATCCTTCAGCATTACCTGGATGTTCCCAGAAATCTGCCTGATGGAAAATTTCCTTGCCTTTAAAAATAGGCTTTTTTCTATGTGATTTGACAATTTTTGGCTTAGTAACTCCAATGACTTCTGGTTGATTTTCAAACCAAGCCTTAATTTTTTGTGGGTCATGCTCATTAATGTCATAATTCATGATGATATGAGACGCATTTAATCGAGCATATAAATTTTCAAAAGGCTGACTCATACCAAGCCCAACCCCGATTAGGGTAGAAAACATTAGGGCAGCTAAGGCAATACAAATGACGACTAGTATTGTTTGTATTTTTCGCCTTTTGATATTAGCCCATGTTATTAATAGTACGCTTTTCATGTATATGTTTATCGGATTTTTTGTGATAAAACTGGTAGAAAAGCCTTTAGGCTTTCCCGTGACTAGCCTTTAAGCTAGAAACAGATTATTTGAAAACAGACCTGAAGGTCTTTGACAGGAAAGCCTGAAGGCTTTGCTACCAGTCCTTTTTCCCTAACCATTCTAACAGTTTAACTTCCCGTTCTTCTATAGTTAACACATCTTCAAATCGTAAGTCATCCTCAATTTGTCCATCTTTCAAAAAGATAATTCGATTACCTCTACAAGCGGACCGTATATCATGCGTGACCATAACTATACTTTGTCCTTCTTTATATAAATCTGTTAGAATATCCAAAACTGCTTGAGAAGAAGAAGAATTTAAATTTCCTGTGGGTTCATCCGCCATGACGACTCTTGGGTTGTTGATAACCGCCCTTGCCATCGAACATCGTTGCTGTTGACCACCCGAAACTTCTGAGGGTAATCTATCCGCTAATTCTAGAATATGTACTTTTTTCATTAATTCCTTGGCACGGTCTTGCAAGGCTTTTCGGTCGTTTTTGACCAAATAGGCAGGAATGAGAATGTTTTCCAAAAAGGTTAAATTAGGCACTAAATTGAAGTCTTGAAAAACAAAACCAATATACTCTCTTCGCAAAAGGGTAATTAACTTTTCGTCCATGGAATGAACGGGCTTATCCTCTAACCAAATTTCTCCACTTGTCGTAATTTCTAAGCCACTTAATAAATAGAGTAGGGTAGACTTCCCTGACCCAGAACTACCCATAATAACGGTGAAATCTCCTTTATAAAGGGTCAAGTCTAGATTATTGATGACAGGTACTTCTGTTTTGCCTGTAAAATAACTTTTGTGTAATTTTTTGGCTTGTATAATTGGTTCTTGCATCTAAAAAGTACTTTCAGTTTATGTGATAGAGCTATTAGGAACAATGTAGAAATAGATTGTAAATTCATTTTTTCATTGTTTCTTTTCTACGAATGAACGACTAAATCGGCTAATTTACGACTATATTTATTTCATTCGTGGAATATTCTGGTTTAATTGTGCTATTTGGTGGTTGAATTCGAGTTTTTGTTACTTAAAAAGCGGGTGGCTTGTTTTCTGCTAAAGGATGAATGAAGGCAACGGATTTGACGAGCTAGTGCTAAAGTATAGGGGAACTTCAGTTCCCAAAGGATTTTTAACGGGAACTGAAGTTCCTCGGTAAGATTATTTTTAAAAATTATTACAAATAAAAATTAGTTTTTATCAAATTTAAAAAAGACTCATAGTCAAGGGATTGATTCTGACTGTCTAATTGAAAATTGAAAATTGAAAATTATAAATTGAAAATTATCAATTCATCTTTCAATAATAATCCCAAATTCCTACCAACTTTGTTATCATTTAACTTACCTTTGCGTCCCGTAATTAAAGTTCGCAAAAAGCAAAAAATGACTAAATATATCTTTGTTACGGGAGGCGTTACTTCTTCATTGGGAAAAGGAATTATCGCCGCATCTCTCGCCAAATTATTGCAAGCCAGAGGCTTCAATACCACCATTCAAAAGTTTGACCCATACATTAATGTAGATCCAGGTACTTTAAATCCTTACGAGCATGGAGAGTGTTTTGTGACAGACGATGGGGCAGAAACGGATTTAGATTTGGGCCATTATGAGCGCTTTTTGAATATTCCTACCTCACAAGCAAATAATGTGACTACGGGAAGAATTTATCAGACGGTCATTAATAAAGAAAGAGAAGGGCAATATTTGGGAAAAACAGTGCAGGTTATTCCCCATATTACGGATGAAATTAAGCGTAGGGTCCAATTACTTGGACAAAATTCCGCTTATGACATTGTGATTACAGAATTGGGTGGAACGGTTGGAGATATTGAATCTTTACCTTATTTAGAAGCATTACGGCAATTGCGTTGGGATTTAGGGAGTGATAATTGTTTGGTTATTCACCTAACTTTAATTCCTTATTTGAAAGCAGCCAAGGAATTAAAGACGAAACCTACCCAACATTCCGTAAAAGAGTTATTAAAAACAGGGATTCAACCTGATATTTTAGTTTGCAGAACGGAACATTCTATTAATGATGATATTCGCCGAAAGTTAGCTTTATTCTGCAACGTAGAGAAAGATGCAGTGATAGAATCTATTGATGCGGATACGATTTATGATGTGCCCTTGTTGATGTTGAAGGAAAAATTAGATACAAAGGTTATTTCTAAACTTCGATTGAAAGATACCAAAGAACCTAACTTAAAGAAGTGGAAAGAATTTTTGGGTAAACTAAAAAATCCTTCCGATGAAGTGCATATTGGTTTGGTAGGTAAATACAATGAATTGCAAGATGCCTATAAATCCATTTATGAAGCCTTTATTCATGCAGGTGCTATCAATGAATGCAAAGTAAAAATAGACCCTGTCCATTCGGAACATTTAGAGGGAGATTATGAAAGTGTGGTCAAAAGATTAAAGCATTTAGATGGTGTTTTGGTGGCTCCAGGATTTGGCGAAAGAGGCGTAGAAGGAAAAATTCATGCGATTAAGTACATTCGAGAAAACAACATTCCATTTTTTGGTATTTGTTTAGGGATGCAATGTGCCGTCGTTGAATTTGTTAGAAATGTGGTTGGATTGAAAGCTGCTGCTTCTACTGAAGTTGATGAAAATTCAAAAGAACCTGTGATTGATTTAATGCCTGACCAAAAGAAAATTACCAAAAAAGGAGGAACGATGCGTTTGGGGTCTTATGACTGTAAACTACGCCCTAAATCCAAAGCAGCGAAAGCTTATAATAGTCAAAATATTGTCGAACGGCATCGACATCGCTACGAATTTAATAATAAATATTTGGCGCAAATTGAAAAAGCGGGCTTAATTCCTTCTGGCGTTAATCCAGATACAGGCTTGGTAGAAGTAGTCGAATTGAAAGACCATCCTTGGTTTGTTGGGGTTCAATATCATCCTGAATTAAAAAGTACGGTGGAAAATCCGCATCCGCTTTTTGTGGCTTTTGTGAAGGCTTGTATGAAATAAGGAACGATGAATGATAAACGATGAAAGATGAATTCGTCAAATTGTGGGAGCTTTCATATTGTAAGAAAAATCTTGGTCGTGTTCAATGGAATTTATGAGCTGACTTATATCTTGAATTAAAGAACCCTTTAAGAAATAAAAAACCGTTGAGATTGATTTGCTCAACGGTTTTTTAGGTTATTAGATTTAATAGAAAAGGCGACTAATATTAATGTTAGATTTCCATGCTGCACAATTCATCGTTCATCATTCATCGTTCATCATTAAAAAATTCATCATTTAATAAACCCTTCCATCAACCACTCTGCTAATAACTGTCGATTACTAGCCAATAAAAACCGTTTTTGGTCCCGTTGATTGGCAATATTACCTAATTCAACATAGACGGAAGTACATTTTGGTTCTCTTAACATGTGCAAATCTCTTGCAGTGACCGTGCCTCTATAACCTCTATTTTTCTGATATTTTTTATACTTTTTAGAAAGGGTCTTTTTAATATTATTAGCAATGCGTTTGCCAGCATCACTTCCTGGAAAGTGGTAGAAAAAGACATCTGTTTGGGCACTTTTACTACGAGAATCTACATGTATGGCAATCAATCGTTGGTCTTTTAAACCAGCAGCTAAATTTTTATCAATTAATTCATTGACTACATCTGAGCGTTGAAAAAGTCGTCCTTTTTGGCTAGTAGATACCTTATAATTTCCCCACACAATTTCATCTTGATCGACCCCTAAGAATTTTTCATCTCGAATACCATCATTGGGATCTCGCAGAATTAAATAAGCCGTACCTGCTCTTTTTACGATTTCTCTAGCTAGTCTTACCGCAACATCATAGGCGTATTCATCTTCGCATAATTTATTTTTACCAACTTTGCCTACTGCACCAGGGTCTATTCCCCCATGTCCGCTAACAATGTAATAAATCTTACCTTCGAGGGATTTATTTAATAGTGGAACTTTTTCATGCTTTTTACCAAAAATAGGGAAGGAACGTAGTTTAACAGATTCCGGCTTTTCAACCGTTTCTGATTTCGTTTCTTCCGAGCAATACATTTCATGATAGGGCACCCAAAGAATACTATCGTCCATATAATCTTGTGGTCGATAGGCCAATTTGACCATTTCCTTATTATATTCTTGAATACGAATGGCTAAATCCCAATCATCAATGCCAATCGTCGTACGAATACTCTTGCGATTGTATTCATAGATTAAAATTGGGAGAAAATAGCTTTTTCCTTTGGCTAAATTGGCATTTCGCTTTAGTCGATTTAATTCATAGAAACGCTCCAAATTACAGGGCGAATCCAATAATTTATACCTTCTTAAAAGGGAATAAACACCATCCCCATTTTGAGCAATCGTCTTATGGAAACGCTCTTTCTCCTTAGCTTCTAAATCGTTGATAAATAGTGAAATAATTATCAAAAAATAGTATCTCATAATATTTGTTGTGTAATTTTGCGGGTTTCCAGTTGCCAGTTTAATCGACAACTGGTAACTCGCAACTGGCAACGGGCAACTGTTAATACCCTGCCGCATGGTCCTCACTACGATTATCCCCAACGCCGTGTAAGGCGCCATCAGGCTTAACGTGGATAGCTTTGACCAATGCCATATATTTTACGTCTTTTATTGAATGTCCTAAATCCTTTAAAGATTGTTTACTCGCCTCAGTTAATCCGCCATTTTCATACATAACGACATCTGGTAACCATTGATGATGGAATCTTTTGGCAAATAAGGCATCATCTAAAGGCATTCCAAACTCTACTACATTTAAGAATACTTGAAAAACAGCAGTAATAATAGTAGAACCTCCTGGTGCACCTAAAACCATAAATAATTCCCCATCTTTTTCTACAATGGTCGGTGTCATAGAGCTTAACATTCGTTTTTCTGGCTCGATAGCATTGGCTTCATTTCCAACTAAACCAAATTGATTGGGCACACCAGGTTTAGCACTAAAATCATCCATTTCATTATTTAAAAAGAAACCAGCATCTGTGACCACTACTTTAGAACCATAATTTGAATTTAAGGTCGTTGTTGTAGAAACTGCATTTCCATCTGCATCAATGACGGAAGTATGGGTTGTTTCAAAGGATTCCATTGGAACAGCAAAATTTCCAGCAGCGACCATATCACTAGGAGTAGCTTTATTTGGATTAAAATCTGCCATTCTATCCTTAATATACGTTTTTTCCAATAAGGAATCCTGAGGTACTTTATAAAAATCATTGTCCCCTAAATGTTTGGCTCTGTCAGAATAGACCCTTCGTTCTGCTTCAATCATCAAATGCATGGCTTTTTTTGATTGAAAACCGTATTCAGCTAAAGGATAATCTTCAACCATTTTCAGCATTTGTAAAAGGGCAATTCCTCCACTAGAAGGCGGCGCCATAGAGATTACTTTAAAATTTTTATAAGCTCCAACTAGAGGTGTTCGCCATTTAGAGTTATAAGATTTCAAATCATCATGGGTAATAATGCCATTGCCTGATTTCATTTCGGCAACCAATTTATCAGCAGTTTCGCCTTCGTAAAATCCTGCTCTGCCTTTATCCCTTATTAAAGACAAAGTATGCGCCAATTCTTTCTGCACTAAGCGGTCACCTTCTACCCAAGGTGTTTCCTTGACAAAAGCGTTACTAGATTTATTATATTTTTGAAAATCTGCTTTAAATTTATTTAATCGGTCTATTTCCATTGGGGTTAATAGAAAACCATTCGCTGCTAAGTCGATAGCTGGTTGGATTAATGCGTTAAAATCTTTTAATTGCCCGTGCTTTTTATGTACTTCAAACATCCCATCGACTGTACCCGGTACGCCCACTGCTAAATGCCCATTTCTGCTCAACCCAGGAATAACGTTTCCTAAACTGTCGAGATACATGTCTCTAGTACTTGCCTTAGGCGCTTTTTCTCGATAATCTATACTATCATAGTTGCCATCTTTAGTTCGAATGACCATAAAGCCACCTCCACCAATATTTCCTGCTCTAGGATAAACAACGGCTAGGGCATATTGAACAGCAATAGTAGCGTCTATCGCATTTCCGCCTTTCCTTAAAATGTCGTTCCCTATTTTGGTTGCTAGGTGATGTGCAGATACAACCATTGCCTTTTTACTGGTTGCACTTTGAATTATTTCAGTTTTTTCTTCCTGTGTTGCTTGTTGGCAATTGACAAAAAGTACTGATAAAGAGATAGTTATAAAAAAGAGTATTTGGAACTTGTTGAAATAAAGTGATTTAGACATAAATTTTTTTAATATTTATAAAATCTGGTATAGTATTTGAAATTAGAGTTAATAGATTGCTAAAGTAAATACTTTTTTCCTAATTATTTAGTAAAATTTTTGACCTATTATTAACAATAGATTTAGGTTTTTGACTACCTTTTTTTAGATAGCTATTCTATTACATCAATCTGGCAAAGTAAATCAAATCATTTCATATTTATTATCACAAAACATTAAGCAAAGTCTTAATCGACTAAGCATTAATATATACCTACATATTTTAGAGAAACTAATTAAGAAATCTAACCTACCTTTTATAGGTAGGGTTTAGAAGGGAGTTTTAAATCGTGCAGTCAAAGATTTTTGGTTTTGGTTAAAAAGATTGTTCAAATTTTTGTACTACCCCCACACGGCTGCACGAGTTTTGAAGTAAAGTAGCGATTGGAGCGCATTATTAAATTTAAACTTAACAGTATTCCTCCAAAAGCGAATATTTATAAAGATCATGGTTTTGTTTTAAAGTCATCTCCTTTTTAGGGGATGACTTTTTTCATTTATGTGCAATTTTTATTTTGCTAAAAAAATAGAATAGATATCCGTGATAAAAACTATCCGTGATGCTCCTATCCGTAATAAAAACTATTCAAGTTAAATTACAGCTATCCACTATGTTTACTTATCCTAGCCAAAAATACCATCTTAAATTAATTTTAGCCTACCTTTGCAAAATTTCTAATCAAATAAATTGAACTATGAGGTTTTTCATTGATACAGCTAATCTTGATGATATTAAGGAAGCTAAAGATTTAGGTATTCTTGATGGAGTGACAACCAATCCTTCTTTAATGGCAAAAGAAGGAATTTCTGGAGAAAAGAATATTAGAAATCATTACAAAAAAATTGCTAAATTGGTAGATGGAGATGTAAGTGCAGAGGTGATTTCTACTGATTTTGAAACGATGATTAAAGAAGGCCAAGAATTGGCTGCTTTAGCCCCAAATATTGTCGTAAAAGTACCAATGATTAAGGATGGCGTAAAGGCATTGAGATGGTTCACTGACCAAGGTAGTCGGACGCATTGTACGCTTATTTTTTCTGCTGGTCAGGCTATTTTAGCTGACAAAGCAGGTGCGACTTATTTATCCCCTTTCGTTGGTCGAATTGATGATATTACTTGGGACGGCATTGGTTTGATTGCTCAAATTGCAGAATTATATGCGATTCAAGGCTATGAAACGGAAATTTTAGCGGCTTCTGTTAGAAGTTCTAAGCATATTGTAGATGCAGCTATGGCTGGTGCGGACATTGTAACTTGCCCGTTAAAATCTATTGTCGGTTTATTGAAGCATCCATTAACAGATATTGGTTTGGCTAAATTTTTGGCAGATCACGCTAAAGCTGCGAAGAAATGATGAACGATGAATTTGTTTAGCGGATTTAGAGCGTCAGGTGAAAAATTGATAAAGGGACAGTCTAACGTGTCGGACACCTCAAAGGTGTCCGACACGTAATTATTAGCTGTTCATCTATTCATCGTTTATCATTGAGACTGTTCCAATAACTGTGCTTAGGCAAAATTTTAATCTTGAAAATCAAGGCTTTATTGCCTACTAAGTACCTACTATTAAATAATCGTCACTTTTGATTCAGGCTATTTTTTCGCTAGACGAGGCATGAAGAAGTGTCAACTTCTGAACCGCAAAGCGGACGGGATGGCTTGCATAGCCCCGCTACGGAAATATTTTTTAAC
>JBGCFJ010001001.1:0-6397 GCA_045106885.1 Saprospiraceae bacterium | reverse complement strand
GAGTGAATTGCAGTTCTTAGCCAAACAATACCCTAATTTTGAATTTCACTTTACCGATGTAGCTGAATTAGACATCACGAATGAGCAAGCAGTAATGGATTTTTTTTCCAAAATTAATCCTGCTTACTGTATTAATTGTGCAGCTTATACTGCTGTCGATAAGGCAGAATCTGATGTAGCAAAAGCAACATTAATTAATGAAACGGCGGTTAAATATTTAGCCAAAGCCTGTCAAAAAAACAAGACCACCTTTCTACATATTTCTTCTGATTATGTCTACCATAATCGAGTCAATCGGCCTTTAAAAGAAACGGATAAGCCTGCCCCTAAAGGGGTCTATGCAGCCACAAAATTAGCAGGAGATATAGTCGCCTTAGCCGAAAATTCAAATACAGTAGTTATTAGAACGAGTTGGGTTTATTCTTCTTACGGGCATAATTTTGTTAAAACCATGCTAAGGTTAGGGAAAGAAAGAGACAAATTGACGGTGGTTTACGACCAAATTGGCGCACCAGCCTATGCTAGAGACATAGCGAAAGCGATGTTAGAGATAATCGTAAAGGTCGAAAACGGGGCAAAAAATTATAGCGGTATTTATCATTTTGCCCCTTCAGGAGTTACTTGTTGGTATGATTTTGCCAGAGCCATTTTTGAATTGGAGGATATTGATTGTGACGTAGCGCCTATTCCTACTTCTGCTTACCCAACGCCTGCTAAACGACCACATTACAGTGTCTTAAATTGTGATAAAATAAAGCGAACTTTTGGTATAACGATTCCTTATTGGAAGGATAGTTTAAAAGCTTGTTTGGGGATTTTAAAGAAAGGCTAAGAAAAAATATTCCATGATTTACCCATTTGTTTATTTTCCCAACGGATGAATGAAGGCAACGGATTTGACGAGGGGCATCTCAAAATGTCGCATTAAAATTAATTGGACATTAAAAGTAGCTTAGACCTCTGGTCTGAGTAGCCTTAACGGACTCCTACTCAGACCAGCCGTCTAAGCTACGAATGACAATTTAAGATGCGCCTTTTGACGAACTAGCGGATAGTTTATATGCGACCACCGCATTTATATATGGAGCTATTCACGTTAAATCCTGTCAGGATTTTTGTTTCATCAAATTACCCCCCTTCCGCATACTCCAAACTATTTGCTGCCAACTGCTCCTAGCATCTTGAACTTTCCCAATTTTGAGTAAAAATTAGTTGTAATTCCCTACCTTCGTATTTGAACGGAAATCAACTTTCAAATTATGAAAAAAGTACTCAAATATTTAGGCTACCTTTTAAGCTTACTTTTATTGTTGCTAATAGGACTGCTTGCCGCAAATTTTCATGCCGATATTCCAGTAGAAACACTTAAAGAAAAATATACTAGTGAGCATTCCAAATTCATCGAAATAGATGGGATGAATGTGCATTACCAACGATTGGGAAAAGGACATCCCTTTGTATTAGTGCACGGTTTTAGTGGACATACTTGGAATTGGCGAGCTTGGATGAAGCATTTACCTGATGATTTTGATTTGATAGTCATGGATTTACCTGGGTTTGGTTTGACAGGACCACATCCAAAAGGAGATTATTCTTCCGAAATGAGCATTCGCTTTTTGGACGACTTTTTAACCAAAATAGGCGTTGATACTTTTCATTTAGCGGGGAATTCGATGGGAGGAGGCATTTCATGGGCTTATACTTTAGCCCATCCCGAAAGAGTAAAAAAATTGGTACTAATTGATGCAGGTGGGTACCCAAAGAAAAGCAAGAAGAATATTGCAGGTTTTAAAATATTACAATACCCCATTTTTCATCCCTTAATTACGAAAATTACGCCTCGGTCTATCATCAAACAATCTTTAGAAGGGACTTATGTGGACCAATCTTTTGCTACCGAAAAAGAGGTCAATTTATACATGGATATGATTCGTAGGGAAGGGAATAGAAAAGTATTAATTGACCGAATGAAAGTACCTAGAAAAGATAAAAGTCACTTAATTAAAAATATTGATAAACCAACCCTGATTATGTGGGGAGATAAAGATATTATTATTCCAGTCGAGAATGCTTACCTTTTTGAAAAAGACATCGCTAATGCTGAATTAATTATTTATGAAAATGTAGGACATATTCCTATGGATGAAGTAGGGGAACAGTCGGCAAAGGATGTAAGACAATTTTTGAAAGCTAATGAGTGAAAGAGATAGATGAGTAAATGAGAAAGCCTCATCTCATTAACTCATCTATCTCATAACCTCAGCAACCTACTTCTTCAAAACAATTTTAAATTTTATCCGCCATATCGACGACTTTTTCAAATACAATTCCTAATTTCGCCCCGATGAAAAAATCTAAAGTCATATTAAAAGATGAATGGTTTGCCCTAACGATTGACCGACTTTGTCATCAATTGATAGAAAAATATGATGACTTCAAGGATACTTGTTTGGTTGGTATTCAAGAAGGCGGCGTGTTAATGGGCAATAGAATTGCTACCAGATTAAGCGATATTCTGGGAATAGACACCCTAGAATACGGTAAATTAGACATTACTTTTTATCGTGATGACTTTAGGACTCGTACCAAACCATTAAAAGCGAGTAGCACGGAAATGGATTTTCTATTAGAAGGAAAACGAGTGATTTTATTGGATGATGTCTTATTTACAGGTCGGAGTGTACATGCAGCAATGACTGCTTTACAACATTATGGACGTCCAGAAAATGTAGAATTAATGGTCATGGTTGACCGACGATTCAATCGACATTTGCCCATTCAATCGGATTATGTCGGATTGACCATTGATGCTTTGGATGAATCTTATGTAAAAGTCGAGTGGGCAGAAATTGAAGGTAATGACCAAATTATGCTGATTGCATAAAAAAATTTAGAAGTCAGAAGCCAGACCGTTTATTACATAAACTGTCAGAAGTCAGATACGCAACATATAACTTGTCTCAATTCTGACTTCTGACAGTCAAGATTCATTAGGATGGTCTGACTTCTTTGATACTAAAAAGGACACAAGCAAAAATAAATGGCTACAGAACTTAGCACAAAACATGTTTTAGGTATAAAATATCTCACCGCTGATGATATTCAATTAATTTTTGAAACAGCGGATAATTTCAAGGAAGTCATTAATCGACCGATTAAAAAAGTGCCTTCTCTTCGGGATGTAACCATCGCCAATTTATTTTTTGAAAATTCTACCCGTACTCGAATCTCTTTTGAATTAGCCGAAAAGCGATTATCTGCGGATGTGGTTAATTTTTCCGCAGCTTCCTCCTCCGTAAAAAAAGGAGAAACTTTACTAGATACCGTCAATAATATTTTATCCATGAAAGTGGATATGGTCGTGATGCGGCATCCTGCGCCTGGTGCGCATTTTTTCCTATCTCAACATATTGATGCCAATATTATTAATGCAGGAGACGGTACCCACGAACATCCCACTCAAGCTTTATTAGATGCCTTCTCCATGCGAGAACAACTAGGCGATTTACGTGGAAAAAATATTGCTATTTTTGGAGATATTTTACACTCCAGAGTTGCCCTAAGTAATATCTTTTGTTTACAAAAATTAGGGGCGAATGTCAAAGTTTGTGGTCCACCTACTTTAATTCCAAAGCATATAGAAAAATTAGGCGTAAAAGTTTCTTATAACGTTCGAGAAACTTTAAAATGGTGTGATGTAGCCAACATTTTAAGAATTCAACTAGAGCGTCAAGACATCAAATATTTTCCTTCCATCCGAGAGTATTCCCAATTTTTTGGGATTACCAAACCAATGCTAGATAACTTAGATAAAAAAATAGTCATCATGCACCCAGGGCCGATTAATAGAGGGGTCGAATTGACAAGTGAAGTCGCTGATTCTGAACACTCTGTAATTCTACAACAAGTAGAAAATGGGGTAGCAGTAAGGATGGCGGTGTTGTTTTTATTGGCAGCGAAAAGATAAGTAAGATAGGATAGTAGACAGACAGCAGTGGCAGTCAGCAGTGGCAGTGGCAGTAAGCAGAAAAGCCTTGATTTTCAATGCTGAAATTTTGCCTAAACACCCTTATTTGAACAGGCTCTAAAAAAGCGCTCTGAGTTGTATAGGAAACTACTAAAAATTCAATATGTTATCATTGGATTAGACAATTCTTATTTCAATTTCCCCAATTAGGGATGAGGAAAATAATAACCTACCAGCCTGACGGATTCTTTTTCCTTTTAGCTGCGTTAAAATTATTCAACGTAGCAACGGCTATGCTGCATAATTTTGCCTTGCTAAAAGAAAAAATAACCCCGTCATTTCTGGTAGGTTATTTATTGCCTCATCCCTTAAGTAAAAAAATAATTAAATTTTACCGTCAAGGTAAAATAGTCTCCAGAATTTTATCCGTTCCTTTCCAAACTGCCTATCTTTACTGTAGATTTAAGCCAACAAAAAATAAATTGGATTGAATACAAAAGAAAAAATTATCCTAACAAGTGTAAAAGTCTTTAACCAGAGCGGATTTGGCGCAGTGTCTATTCAAGACATTGCGAATGAATTAGGGGTGAATCGACGAAATATAGCGTATCATTTCACCAATAAAGAGGAGTTATTAGCCGTCATAGCAGAAGAAATGTGGGCAAAATTATTGCTCGAACGCAAAAAAAGAAAAGACTTTCCCTCTTTTGAAAATTTGCAACATGAGATAAAGATGTATGCTCAGTTTCAAAAAGAATATGCGTTTATTTTTAATGATTTACACGTTATCAAACATCCAATTTTAGAGAAACGCTTTCGCAATTTTTGTTTGGAAACAATTAAAGACCATGAAGCGGCGATTGCTTTTGCCATCAAATTAGGCAATATGAATCCAGAACCTTTTGCGGGAGCATATTACAATTTATGTTTGTCTCTCTGGGCTTTATCTATGTTTTGGTTGCCACAACAAGCTATCCGAAAAGTAAGCGATGAAACAGAAATTGCCAAAGTAACTTGGAGTTTAATTTTGCCTCATTTTACTTCAAAAGGGATTCAAGCCTTTAAAGATTTTTACGGAGAAGCATTTTATAAGGATATGGGGAAACCCTTTAAGACTGATTTGAATGTTTTCTGAGACAACGGAGGGGTTTAGGACTAACTATTTTTTACCACGGAGGGACGGAGTACACAGAGGGCATAGAGTTTTGACGAGTAAAGCATTTTTGACGAGTATAGTTTAGCTTTTAGCCAATGAAGTCTTATTTTTTTCGAATTCTTTATAACCATTACAGTAATCATAATTGGACAAAAACTAAATCATACTCGGACAAAACTATATGACTATATGGTAAAAATACTAAACTGCACTCGTCAAAACTCCATGAACTCTATGTTCTCCGTTCCTCCGTGGTAAAAAAAAGCTATACTCGTAAAAAAATCTATGCAAGCTATCATCTTCGTGGTGAAAAATAAAAACTATCTAGTATGAAGTTATATACAAAAGAACAAGTAGCGAATATTCACGACCAAACCTTTGCCTATCTAATAGTCGAAGCAGCAGATAATGTCCTAACAATTACCTTAAATCGGGAACGTAAAAAGAATGCCTTGCATCCGCAATTAGTCAATGAACTTGCTTATAGTTTGCATTATGCGCATTTTGAAAAAAATATATGGATGGTGGTCATTCAAGCCAAGGGAAATGTCTTTTGTGCGGGAGCAGATTTAAAAGCGATGGCAGGCATTATAGAACCGAATGACTCGACTATTCCTCAACCAGATGGAGACTTATTAATAGGAGAACTATTCAATAAAGTGTATAAACCAACGATTGCCAAAGTAACGGGAGATGTTTATGCGGGTGGCTTTTTCTTCTTGGCAGGTTGTAATATTGTGATTGCCCAAGATGATATAAAATTTGGTTTACCAGAAGTGAAGCGAGGGATTTATCCTTTCCAAGTAATGGCAGCTTTATTAAAAGTCATGCCAGCTAGAAAGGTAATTGATTGGTGTATAAGAGGTTATAATTTATCCGTACAAGCCGCCGAAAGATATGGATTGGTTTCAGAAGTAACCAATGCAGCTAATATTGATGCAGCCGTCGATAAGATTATTGCAGAACTCAAACAAAATAGCCCTTCCGCAATTCGATTTGGCTTAGAAGCTTACGATCATATTCAACCAAGTGCCGCAGAACATAAATATTTATACGATCTACTCAATAAAACCATTGCGACTAAAGATGGGCAAGACGGACTACGAGCATTCCGAGAAAAACGGAAGCCAAACTGGTCAGGAGAATAAAAAATCAATTGCCAATTTTCAATGCTCCCTCCAACTCGGCAGTTTTGAAAATTGAAAATTCTAAATTGAAAATTGAAAATTAAAAAAGAATGTTCGGACAAGATTTATACAAAGACAAAGTAGCTT
>JBGCFJ010001000.1:0-7470 GCA_045106885.1 Saprospiraceae bacterium | reverse complement strand
GAGAGCGTTCGGGTGCTTTGAGGGTTGCTCCACTGACAGGTGAAGCGCCATTTACCTTTTTATGGGATTCGGGAGATACGACTGCTATTTTGAATGCTATTCCTACTGGAACTTATATGGTCACGGTCACCGATGCTAGTGGTTGTACGATGGCAGTGAGTGCTTTATTGCCAGACGCTACTCCAATCAATATTGAATTAACAGTGGATGATGCTACTAGGGCAATTACTTCTACTATTTCAGCTGGGGTGATGCCATATATTTATACTTGGAGTAATGGAGATACAACAGCAGTTCTTAATGAATTAATTAGTGGTACTTATGAATTGACGGTTACGGATGCTAATGGCTGTACTCAAACTGCTTCGGCAGAAATTGCTGCTCCAACTTGTAAATTAGGACTTTTAGATACATTGGGCCAAAGTCTAATGATGGATACTATAAGTTGCTTTGAGCAGGGAGAAATCTGCTTACCTATTTCATTAGATAGTATGATTAATTTTTCCTTGTTTTTAGATGGAGCATCCTATATGGACCGTATAATTGGTTGTCGATTTGATACTTTTTATGCCTACACCTATTTTACTTTACCTGGAAGAGGAGATAATGGTCCTTATATTCTGGATGAATGGGTGGTTAATGAACAGAATTTCTCTGGTGAATTTTTAGATATTGCTGCTTTAGTGGATTCTATGAATACTTGGGATGCTGTTGGTAATTGGGTATTGAATAGTGAAATCCTTATTATTCAAGGAGGTTTACCTACTAACCAGTATGGTGAATTGACAATTAGGACGCCTTTGACTACTGCTATCACTACCTTGGATTTGAATACGAATTTAACACCTACGAGTACATTGATAAGTTTTGCTGCTGGAAATCATGATTTAATTTTGATTGAAAATAGTAGCAATTGTTCAGATACTTTAATGATTAGCCAACCCTGTAGTGATGTAATTTCTAGAGATACCCTTATTATTATCGAAATTAAAGAAGGTAGAAGTACTAATTTTTCCCTAGAAGCACTTTTTGGAAATCGCCTAAATATTTCTGCCAACCAATGTCCTGAATTATTAGATGGAAATACCAATGTCAATCTAGAAACAGGAACTAGCGAATTACAGATTGAAGGAGTCTTAGAAGGTTCTGACGATATTTGTTATAGTATTATGGATAAAAATGGAATAAACATCCAATTCACCCTTCGAATTAATGTTGTTTCAGAACCAATGAATTGTAGGCCTTTTATTGATATTGATACTTTTGCGACCACCGTTGCCGATTGTGAGAATTTTACTATTTGTGTGCCCTTAAATTATGATTCTTTATTGACTTATGAAATAACAGATAATGGAACCGCTTTTGCTGGTGTCGTGGCAGCATGCGATGGTGGAAATGGGAGTATCCTAAATTTAACTGCTCCCAAAACGCATCAATTGATTTTTACCAATAATGAAAATTGCTTAGATACGGTCTTAATAGCTATTAATGCACCTGTTTGTGATGAGGACTTAGTCATTAGAGATACGATAGAAGTGAATGAGGGTGGTCGTACTTGTCTTGAATTGGCAGGCTTATCAAGCCCTTTTGTCTCTGTTCAAGACCTTTGTCCAGAACAAAATGGAGAGATGGCAATGTTGACGATTGATGGTATAACGGGTTGTATTGATTATACTGGTGTTGAATTGGGCGTAGATACTGCTTGTATCGAAATTTGTGATGTTTTTGGTTTTTGTGATACGATTACGTTAATTATTAGTGTCACAATTGGTGATTTACTTCCTCCGAATTTTGATGCCATAGATGATGCAGTTCAGGCGACTATTAATCAAGACCTTGTTTTTGACGCCCTAGCCAATGATTTATTTACCACTATAGATACGCTGTATTTGGTAGATATGCCCGCTAAAGGAATGGCTACTTTTAATTTGGACGGCACGATTAGTTATGCACCTGATTTAGATTTTTGTGATGATATTAACCCTGATGCTTTCCGATATGCTATCTGTTTAAATAATTTTTGTGATACCGCTAAAGTGAGTGTTTTAGTACCTTGTACCCCAGGCCCTACTTTTGAGGCAGTAGATGATACTGCTCGGACATCTATCAATTCACCTATTATTTTTAATGCTTTAGGAAACGATATTTTTACCAGCCTAGATGACATGTATCTAGTTGAATCACCTGATAACGGCATTGCTATCTTTAATTTGGATGGAACGATTCGTTACATGCCCGTAACTGATTATTGTAATGAGATGATACCAGATATGTTTCAATATGCTATATGCTTAGGAACTACCTGTGATACCGCTACTGTAATGGTTTATGTAGATTGTACAAGTGACCGTAATTTTATTATTTTTAATGCCTTGTCTCCTAATGGGGATGGTGCAAATGATGTTTTTCAAATTGATGGAATAGAAGATTTTCCTAATAATACAGTTAAAATCTTCAATCGGTGGGGGAATATGGTTTATGAAATGGCAGGCTACAAAAATAAATGGAATGGAAATTGGGGGAGAGACAATGCCCTTTTACCTGATGGTACTTATTTTTATTTATTTGATACAGGAGAAGGCGATTTACATGGTGGCTTTCTGGAGATAAGGCGGTAGGAAAGGCTGAAAGGCGAAAGGGCTGAAAGGCAAAAAATAAAAAGGTGTACGGTTTATTCAGATTTTATTGTAGGCTGAATAAAGGTAAGTACTCAATCGGTAGCACAACTTGTTCCGATTCATCGGAAGGATTTATCCTGTCCTGTTTCCAAGCCTTCAGGCTTGGTTGCCATATAGTGTAAAAAGCCTAAAGGCTTTTAAACGGAACAGACTGAAGTCTGTGCTACCAGTTGACGATTGAGTACTTACGAATAAAGCGTAGACCTTTTTACTTATCAGCACTATAGCTTTGGGCAAATACACTTTTTTAAAAGCCTTGTTCCAAAAAAATAAATACGTCCCTATATCTCCGCCCCTTCGCCTTTCCGCCTCCAACTACAAATTATGATAAGGCTCATTGCGCAATATAGTCATAGCTCGATAAAATTGTTCCAAGAAAAATAGCCGAACCATCTGGTGAGAAAAGGTCATATTAGATAGGCCTAATTTTTGATTGGCTCGATTGTAGACAGCAGGAGAGAAACCATAAGCACCACCGATTAAAAAAATGATTCGATGATGGGATTGATGTAATTGTTTTTCTATATAATGGGCAAATTGTACAGACGTAAATTGCTTGCCTTTTTCATCTAATAAAATCAAAAAATCTCCTGCATTTAATTTAGCTAGGATTTTTGCTCCTTCTTTTTCTTTAACCTGCTTTGGTTTTAGATTTTTGGCATTTTTAACATCCGTAATTAAAACAGTTTCTAATTTTAAATACCGCTGAATCCGTTTTTGGAAAATCGCCATGCCTTCTCTTAAGTAGGCTTCATTTGTTTTTCCAATAGTCCAAAATTCTATTTTCATACCTTATTAATTACAAGTTCAACTGGTAGCACAGGCTTTAGCCTGTCCTGTTCAGCGACCTTTAGGTCGTTGTCATTTGATTTAGTGATAAGCTAGCTTGGTAAGTCAAGGTCTGAAGACCTTGAAACGGGACAGACTAAAGTCTGTGCTACCGATTTTACGACAATCTAAACTAGATAGCCAAACGTCCATCCTGCATTTCTACCTTCCTATCACTCATTTCTGCCAAGCCTTCATTATGCGTCACGATGACAAAAGTCTGTTGAAAATCATCTCGTAATTTAAATAATAAATCATGTAATTCTTTCGAGGAAGCCGAATCTAAATTGCCACTAGGTTCATCCGCAAAAATGATGCCTGGGTTATTAATTAATGCGCGTGCAACGGCGACTCTTTGCTGTTCTCCACCTGATAATTGGTTTGGTTTATGCCCTAATCTTGCCGTAAGCCCTAAATAATCAAGCAATTCTTTGGCTCTTTTTTTGACTTTGGCTTCTGGTGTTTTTAGGATAAATCCAGGGATGCAGACATTTTCTAAAGCTGTAAATTCTGGTAATAAGTGGTGGAATTGGAAGATAAAACCAATATGTTGATTTCTAAAACTGGCTAAATCGTTGGTGTTTAAAGCCGATATTTCTCGACCATCGTATAAAACACTACCTGAGTCGGGTTTGTCTAAGGTGCCAATAATATGGAGTAAGGTACTTTTTCCAGCACCTGATTTTCCAACAATAGAGACAATTTCTCCCTTACCAACCGAAAAATCAACGCCTTTTAGAACATGTAAGGTATCGTAAGACTTGTGAATATTGCTTGCTTTGAGCATGTAGTAGGATGACATTTTGTGACTTTTAGCTACTGGGCTTTAAGTCAAATCATTTCAGGTAATTTAATGCTTTATATTGTTGTATTATTAAACTGTTATATGGTCTTCGAATGAGTGCAAAAACAATATAACAATTCAACAATATAACCATCTCAATATTATTTCTTCGTAGCTGTAATTGGTAAAGCCCCAAACTCTGAATTCCATTGTCCTTCAAAATTATTTCCCGAAAATTTACCAGATAATTTTAATACAATCCCTTGTACATCAATTTTACCTGTTAATTTATGGCCTTCTAATTTAGCATCTGCTAATTCGATTTCGCCTGCACTTGAATCAAAGACGACTTTCAATTTTCCATCTGTTCTGCTGACAACCATTGTGCCTGTTACATCAGCTTGGTCAGGAATATCTGTTACCTCAAATTCATAAGTGCCTACAGGGTCATGTAGTATAGCTGCCGCTTCTAGCGTATTGGCAAATAAAAACGATAAACATAAGGTAAAAGTAAAAAGCATTTTAGCTTTCATAATTTTCTGCTTTTAGTAACCATGAAAAATAAGGCGTTTTTGACCGCTTAATTTTTCATTATTAATTAATAAAAAAATTGATTTCCTCAAATGTAACGAAAAAAGGGTTTTAAGATTGGCAATTTGTTAATTTTTTGGAAATAATTAACAATGTTACTTGGCTTAAAACCCTTTTTATTGGATGATTTAGGAAATTAGATAATGTTTAATCTACTACTATTTTTCGACTAATTACAGACCCCTCAGATTCCATTTGTAAAAAATAGATACCGCTTCCTCCTAAGTTACTTTTATTAATTGAAAAACTATGCAATCCAGTATTTAAAGCCCCAGAAAAAACCGATTGTACTTGTTGTCCTGCGGTATTAAAAATGGCTACGTTTACTTTGTCAAAAGCAATGGGAGAATCTATAGATATGGTTGCTGTTTCTTGAATAAGTGTAGGTTGGACAGAAAAATTAACTCCTGCCGTTTCTAAAAAATTAGTGGAAGTGGAGAACGAGACATTGACGGAATGGGCATTCACAAATTCATAAACACCCTCCACTTTTTGCCAAATGATAGCAGCTACCTCTATACTGTCTGTATTCCAATTTGCTTCTAATGTTTTGCTATCAGTAAAATTAAATTCTGTATCTGCTGCAATTAGACCACTAGCAATTTCTTGCCCGAATGTGCCTCCCATTAATGAAGAACGTAAAACCCTTTTGTGAACAGCCGAGTTACCCCGATTAGCTTGTTCCTCAATCACCCCATCTTCTAAGACTAATAAAGACAAATAATATGCACCATCACCTTCTTGAAAAAACTTAACTTTTGCTTTGATTTGTAGCAAATCTAGATTATCGCTAATCGTTGCATTTAAACCTGTATTAGCTATTGGCGTGACATTATTAGCTTCATTTATTGCTGCTTCTGTATTTTCTAGAATCGTACTAGTAGTATATTTTGTTCGATTGATATAAAATAATGGTTGACCAAAGGCTTGTGGTAAATTGCCCGAAAAATCAATGGATTCTGGTGCATGCAATTTGCTAGACCGACTTGGATGAGCGGTTAACATGATGGCTTTACCTGCATAAGTATCATTGATGACATCAAAATTATCCCAAGCTGTTCCACCACAAGGCGGACACCAAGTAGCGGCAATTTTGGTAATCACAATTTTTTGTTCTTGTGGCACTTCTTGCCCGAAAACAGCTCCTTGAATGAATAAAACAAATAATAATGGGAAGTAAATCTTTTGCATTGGGATATTCTTTTAGTTAATTTTTTAAATGTAGTAAAATAGTGCATAGAAATTAGAAAAGAGATGATATCTTATCTCTACTCTCTTAATGAAATGGTCTCTAATCTCTAATCTCTAATCTATTCTAATTTATTACAACAAAGATAAGCGCCTTCAAAGACTATTGCTTTACTTTGCAAATCAATTTAATTATTTTTTCTACTCATAATGTTTGCCGCTTGACACCATATCTACAAAAATTAGGAGGTTATCCACCATTCTTTTATAACCGAGTTTCTAAAAACTTAGGAATAGTTATTGTAATTCCTGCCTATAAAGAGGAATTTTTATTACTGAGTTTGATGTCCATACAAAAATGCCAAAAACCGCATTGGGATGTGGAGGTGATTGTGGTCATTAATGACTCAGAAGTAGATAGTGCTAAAACAAAAAAATTAAACCAAAAAATATACCAACAAACACTAGCATGGAGTGAAAAAAATAGTCGCCCACATTTACGATTTCGAGTGATTTATCAGGCTGATTTACCTAAGAAATTTGGTGGAGTAGGTTTGGCTAGAAAAATTGGAATGGACGAAGCTTGTTATCGACTAGAGAAAGCAAAACAAAAAAAAGGGGTGATTGTTTGTTTTGATGCGGATAGTCGTTGTGCAGAAAATTACTTAGTGGAAATAGAAAAATTGTTTAAAAGTAATCCTAGAACACCAGCTTGCAGTATCTATTTTGAACATCCGATTAGAGGATTTGACTACGAAGAAAAAGTCTACCAAGCCATTATTGAATACGAATTACATTTACGCTATTTTATTAATGCTCAACGTTTAGCCAAACACCCGCATGCTTATCAGACTATTGGGTCGAGTATGGCAGTTCGTTCTGATTTTTATCAAAAACAAGGTGGCATGAATCGACGAAAAGCGGGAGAAGATTTTTATTTCTTACAAAAATTTATTGCCCTAGGGAAATTTACTGAATTAAATACGACGACCGTTTTTCCTTCCCCTAGAATTTCGGATAGAGTGCCTTTTGGTACAGGTAAAGCGGTGGGTGAAATTATTCGGCAAAAGGGTAATTATGAAACCTATCATTTACAGACTTTTATAGATTTAAAAACCTTTTTTGCGCAACTAAAAGATATTTATAAACTAAAAGATAATTGGCGAAGTGTAGAAATACCTACTTCCGTAATGGAATATTTGGAACGAATTGATGTAGAAGTCCGTTTAGCAGAAATTTTTAAGAACACAACGACACTTCCGTCTTTTAAAAAACGATTTTTCAATTGGTTTAATGCTTTTCAAATTATGAAATTTGCGCATTTTGCTAGAGATAATTTTTATCCAAATGTACCCGTTTCGCTTGCTGCTACGTCCTTATTAAACCATATTGACGAAGAAG
>JBGCFJ010000100.1:0-2396 GCA_045106885.1 Saprospiraceae bacterium | reverse complement strand
TAGTTTATCGGATAAAATTTTAAATTTCTATAGTCATAAACGGAGGACTGTGAGTGATAAAATGGATAAACTATTGGATATAAAAATAGAACGAAAATTATAGTACTTTTGGCCAGATGCCTAAAAACAAATCGTCCATATTAGCTCTCCTATTTATTATAGGTATCTACGCCTTCGTCTTTTGCCGTTTCCAAATGTGGCAAACAGGTGCACAAGGAGGTGACCCACTGGGCTATTATACTTACCTACCCGCTACTTTTCTATACCAAGATTGGGAAAACCTAGCCGAAACTAATAAAGCTAGAGGCGACCACTTAAAAAGAAAATTTAGCGAAAATTTTTACGAAGAACAATTTATTACCAATCGAATAGAAAATGGGAATCAGGTCATTAAATATACTTGTGGCATAGCTATGACTAATACCCCGTTTTTTGGTATAGCTCACTTTTTAGCACCTTATTTAGGCTATAAACAGGATGGATTTTCACCCATTTATATATTTTTTCAATATTTAGCAGGCTTTTTCTATGCGCTGTGGGGACTCTGGTTAGTTCGGTTAATTTTATTAAAATGGTTTGAGGATAAAGAAGTTACTTTGGCATTAGTATGTATTGCTTTAGGGACAAACCTGTATTTTTTTGTGGTTTACCATGCTGCTATGGCGCATGCGACTTTGTTCTTTTTGCATGCTATGGTGCTTTACCAAACCATTTTATTATATGAAAAACAAGCTTGGAAAAACGCTATTATTTTAGGTATTGCTTTAGGGCTAATTATTCTAATTAGGCCCGTTGAAATGATTATTGTGTTGATTCCCTTATTATGGGGAATATCGCCGCTTAATAAAACGACACTAAATGAGCGATTTCTTTTTCTGAAAAAGCATCAATTAAAAATAGGTCTAGTCGTACTCTTTACTTTTCTGATGGCAATCCCCCAGTTTTTATATTGGTATAAACTAACGGGGAATTTTATTTATTATAGCTACGGTGAAGAAGGATTTGATTTTAGTAAACCGAAGATAATAAAAGGATTGTTTGGGTATGGAAATGGCTGGTTGGCTTATACACCTATCATGTATTTTGCCTTGATTGGCCTATTTTTTATACGCCGAAAAGCTATTGCATTATTCCCTTTTCTACTCTTTTTAGGCATTCATATTTACATCACTTATAGTTGGTGGTGTTGGTATTATATCAATGGATTAGGTTCTCGACCAATGGTAGAAACTTACGGTTTGTTAAGTATCCCTTTAGCTGCTTATTGGTTGGTTATAAAACAGAAAAAATGGTTGTATTATGGAAGTATAGGATTAGCCCTGTTCTTTACTTATTTGAATGTTTTTCAGACTTGGCAATTCTATAAAGGGATGCTACGCTCAGAAGCAAGCCGATTGGAATTCTATGTCTCTACCATAGGCAAAACCCAATTAGATTACGAAGACTTAATCTTATTTGATTGTGGAGAATGGCAACCTGATAGTAGTGATTTAACACTAAAAAAACGCCTATATTTTAATGATTTTGAACAGAATGATTCTTTAACGAATGTAAAACCACCCATTCCTTATAATGGAAATGCTTATAAAATGGGGACGCCTAAAAAAGTCATCTTAGTTAAAAAAACAGTCAAAGAATTAGGGTTAAAAAAAGGAGATTACATCAAAGTAAACGCTTGGGCAATGAAATGGGTAGGAGGGGCTAGAATGTATAGTTCTTCCTTAATATCTATCCGCTTTGAAACACCCAATAGAAAAGGACTAAAAACAAGAAGAATGAAAATGGATAATAAAATCGCCAATCCAACGCATTCTTTTTGGGGAAAATATGAAGGCAAAGTATGGTCAGAAATTCCTTTTTATGTCCATGTCTCCAACTTGCCAGAAGATGCAGTGCTAGAGGTTTTTATTCAATATGGCTCCCCAATGGCTATTTATTTAGATGATTTGGCGGTGGAAATTTGGCGAAAGGAATGAATTGGGTTGCGAGTTGAATAAGGGTATGAGATTTATGAGGTAATGGGTCTCATCTTATCAACTCATTACCTCATCCACCTCACTCCTACAAATGCAACCCACATTCCGTCTTAGGACTATTATTCCAACGTCCAGCTCTACCTTTTCCTGGTACAGTACAATGCTTACAACCAATAGAAGAATAGCCTTTATTGACTAGGGGATGAAAAGGTAAATAATTTTTCTTGATGTAAGCTTTTCTTTCTGCTTCTGTTACATCTAATAAAGGATAGAATTTTAGAATACCTTTTCTTTGTTCAAAAATATTTAGCGTAGACCGATGGTCACTTTGCCATTCCATCAATCCAGATATCCAAACAGTGAAACGTTCTTTAATTAAATCTAATGGTTTTACTTTATTGATAGAACAACAGAAATCAG
>JBGCFJ010000010.1:0-4155 GCA_045106885.1 Saprospiraceae bacterium | reverse complement strand
CAAGATATGGCGGTCAATCCAATTTCTAAGCTGATTTATTTTGCCGTACATCATAGCAATGGAACACCTGTTTTATTAAAGACGGATGGAGAAACCATTCAGCATGTACCTTTAACAGAAGTGAGTCATTCTAAAATTGGTTTAAGTAATCCAATCGACGCAGAAAAGAAAGATAGAAGAGGGAATAGCATGCGGGTATCTGCGATTTCGGACTTAAATTATTTTGAAGGAAAAGTGATGGTTTCTGGTTTATCCAACGAAGAATTTGCGTCTACTTTCAGAAGTATTCCTTTTCCGTTCAAGGCAGAACAAATGCAGGCTTCTTTGGAAATTTATCATGCCGCTCATGGCAAATATGAGACGCATGCCCCTATCAAGGCATTTTTGCCAATTAACATGGATGGAAAAGCCAATTTAATAGCCGCTTATACTTGTACGCCTTTAGTTGTATTTCCTATGGAAAATTTAAATCCAGGCGAACATACAACGGGTCAAACGGTAGCAGAATTAGGGAATTGGAATGTGCCTTTAGACATCATTCAAATGGAAAAAGAAGGTAAGTCGTATTTATTGATGGCAAATTCATCTAGAGCAGTAATGAAAATTTCTGTAGACCAAGTCGCTAATTTTAATGATTCTTTGACCGAGAAAGTAGCAGAACGTTCGGGGACAGCAGGGGTTGATTTTATCAATTTACCTTTTGTAAACGTACAGCAATTGGCTAAATTATCGGACAAACAATTTATTATGTTACAGCGAAAAGGGAACGGTGATTTAGATTTATTGACACAGAATAATCGGTGGCTATAGGCCTACAGGATGACACGATTATGTGGGATTAACAGGATAGGCGATTAGTTGAAATCTTGTCATAGTTTTTTGTTATAAATACTAAATCAAGTTGTGGATAACTGGTAGCACAACTTGTTCCGATGAATCGGAACAAGTTGCGTTACCAGTTTTTTCGATTCTCGGCAACTTAGATTAACCAATTAGCATTTAGAAAATAAGTTGAAGTAATGAAAAAAACTTTGTGGCTGAGCATCCTTACATGCTTACTTTTGACTACACTTTCCAGTCAGACTTTCTCGATAATAACCGAAGAAAATCATCCTTATTTTGGTTGTGTGGCATTGGCTAATGCACCAATTGATACGCTTAAAAAAGAGGATTTACAAGTTTTTTTATTTCCGTATAATCCAGATAACCCCGTACCGCCTATTGTGGGAAATTGGACAGAAAAAGAGGAGTATATTTATTTTCGTCCACTCATTCCTTTTAGTAAAAACTTAACTTATCAAGCTAGATTTCCGAACCTACCGTATTTTACCTTTAAACCAGTTCCACCTAAAAATTATACCCTCACCAAACTAACCCACATTTATCCTAGTTTAACACAATTACCAGAAAATACACTTAAAATGTATCTCCATTTTTCTGCGCCCATGAGTGACGGAAATGGGTATGATTATATGCAGTTAATCGAAGCAAATGGCAACACTATTAAAGCACCATTTCTAGATTTAAAACCATTATTGTGGAATGAAGACCGCACTCGTTTAACCCTGTGGTTTGACCCAGGAAGAGTCAAAAGAGAACTATTAAGAAACCAAAAATTAGGCGCACCTTTAGCGCAAGGGAAAAATTATACCTTGCATATTTCTAAAAACTGGAAAGATGCGAATGGTTATTCTTTAGCAGCAGGGCATCGGAAAGAAATTGAAGTGACGGTAGCGGATAGAGTCACACCTGTGCCTAAAGAGTGGACTATCATAGCTCCCAAGGCGAATACAAAAGCACCTGTTATTATCCATTTTGGAGAAGCACTCGACCATGCTTTAGCTACAAAATCATTGACCGTTTATACTAAAAAGGGAAAAATTGTAAAAGGAAGGGTAACCTTAAAAGAAAACGATACCCAATGGATTTTTACGCCTTCAATAGATTGGCAAGCCAATCCCTACCGCATTCAAATAAAAGCAGAACTTGAAGACCTCGCAGGTAATAATTTAAATCGTTTATTTGATACCGATTTGGAAAAACAAACTTCCAAAAGACAAGCACTACCCTATTATTATGTTGATTTTCGAGTGGAGTAGAATTGGTTGGTTTATTCCTTTATATTTGTAGAATGAAACCAAGAGACCCGCAGAAGATAGATAGAATTCACCAAGCGACTTTGGCATTAGTTTCCGAAATAGGACTAGCTGGCTTAACTATGTCAAAAATTGGTAAAGCTGCAAAAGTAGGAATGGGGACCATTTACACTTATTTTGCAAGTAAGGAAGAAATTATCAACTCTTTATACCAAAGTCTAAAAAGAAAACATGCGGAAGAAGTCTATGTAAACTTTGAGGAAACTCAATCTTTTCTAGCTAATTTTCGAGCTATTTTTAACATCTTTTTTCAAAATTGCTACCACCAAGAAGCAGAATATTTTTTCTTAGAACAATGTCGGGCTTCTCCTCTCTTATCCCTAGATTCTATTGTTTTAGAAGAAGCGGCTTTTGCTAGAATGAATGCTTTATTAGATGAAGGCAAAGCAGAAAAAGTCGTTAAAAATATAGAAAATGCCCTTTTAATCGGCTATTTAATGGGCGGTGTACAGGGGTTCTTAACACAATTACGGCGGACGGATGCGGAATTGACACAAGTACATATAGATGCTGCTTTAGTGCTTTGTTTGGATGCCATTAAAATATAAAAAACATGAAAGCATATCGTGATAATGGCGCAATTGGCGCTATTTTAGATGAATATGAAAAAGCTATTTTTGAGCTACAAGCTTTGATTAAAAATTTGAGTCTAGCTGAATTGACGACCATCGTTGATACGAAAACAATGGACCTTGATTGTCGTTCTATTCAAACGATTTTATCGCATGTGGTACATTCAGGTTATGGTTACATGATTTATATCCGACAATCGAAAGGAGAAAATATTGATTGTCCAGACAAGGTCTTATTGCCAACCATAAAAGCATATCAAGCGGCAATTAGCACCATGTTTAAATCAAACGAACAACTCTTTGTAGATTACCCAAATTTAAAATTGGAAGAACACGATAACACAAAGAAAATGCTGACGAATTGGGGACAAAGTTTTGATGCGGAACAAATATTAGAACATGCGATTGTGCATATATTACGACATCGGCGGCAGATTGAGCGGTTTTTGATGAAATTACGAGGGAAATAAATTGACTGATTATGCCATTGACGACCGCCGTAAAATTAAAAGTTGATATATCGGGAAAAGGAGAACCAGTTTTACTATTACATGGCTTTCTCGATTCTCGAAAATTATGGCATCCAATAACGCCTTTTTTCAAAAACCATCATTATCAGCTAATTACCCCAGATATGCGTGCAGCCCATTCTTCTTGACATGGAATAACTTTAACTGTATTTCTTTTTAAGCCAATCATTAGACATAAATATTTGTAGCTTTTAATTAAGTTCGTTCCATTTCTTGTTGGTTAAAAGACCACCCAATTTCTTTGCTTACAAACCATCCCACAACTAAAAAAGACAACACCTGATACGCCCCCACCAAAACAGTCCCACCAACAAAAACATCATCCAACAAAAACCAACTACCCGTTGAATAAATAATCCCCAATCCAATAGCTGATTTAATCCCTTCTAACCAAAGCGCATTAGGATCTCTGTCCATTAAAGTAGTATAACTATAGACCATTAAAAATAGGAAAGCGCCGTAGATAAATACGTTTGGACTACCGATATCTGCCACTTTATATAACAAATGAAAAACCATGCCTAGCAAGACTAAAAACTGTGTCCAAGACCATACTTTTAATGCCGTAGAAGCAGGCGTATCATATTTTACAAAATCTTTAGGATTGGCGGATGTGATAGGATATTTTGCTTTGACATCTGCTGGTCGCCAGCCTGTAGGCTTAAACCAAATCATCAATTTATCCATGAATTTTTCGGCTCTCCAAGCATCTTGAATCAATAACCAAAGATGGTTTAAATTGATGCGAATCGGATTCCAAGTATTGACTTGACGAGTGACACCAAATACACAAGGTTCTTCATCTAATTCTTCTTGAAAAGTGCCAAAAGCTCTATCCCAAATACAGAAAACAGGCGACATGTTTTTATCTAAATAAATCGGATTTAAAGCATGATG
>JBGCFJ010000001.1:0-9448 GCA_045106885.1 Saprospiraceae bacterium | reverse complement strand
CCTCAGGAAGCGTCCAATAAAATTTGGCGAAAGCATTAATTGTAATATCAAACCCCTTTAAAGCAACTAAACGACCAACCGATAAAACAGTGAATTTTGGAGTAGGAGTCGCCTTGATATTTGGTAGTTTATTTCCAGCTGCAGGCATGACTACAATCTTGTCGGAGGATACATTTAATACTTCTTGTACACTGGAATTAAGGGCAATTATCTTATCTGCTTTCCATTTTGTGAGTTTAAGAAAAGGGTCAAACCTCCAAAAACATTTTTTTACTAACCATTTTAATTCTTCTAATGCCACTGCTTTGAATCCATATTTTTTAATATAACTATATGGAACTTTAGGATGATGACCTATTGGGCCCCAGATAAATGGCTTGCCTAACAACCACAGAAAAGACGGTGTCCAATCATTATTGAAATTTAAATGATGCGCTATATCAAATTGAAAAGCTTGTTTTTTGATGAAAAAAATCACCGAAAAATGCCAGAGATAATGATATAATAAAGCACCTCGTCCACCCTTTTTCCAAAAACGCATCCAATAGGGTAAATCGAAATAGGTGAAGGTCAATTGTGTATTTTGAGGTAAAGGATTGTCTGCTAAGTATTGATTAATTGCTGCCTCATTATTCTTACGAGTAATAGCAATTACTTGATTATGACTAGCTATCTGTTTGATAATATTCCAAGCGATACCATCTTCTGAGCCTTTATAAGGATTTACTGCATAAGCCGTAATAAGTATTGTATTCTTCATGTTAATAATTTTATTTACTCAGTTAAAAAAATCCTATTAATATTATTTCTTATAACTATTAATTTTTTGCTGTCTTATTGCTCTTCAATAAATCTAGCGGAACACCATTTTTAGAATATCTAGGATAAACGGGTGGAGTTATCGTAGCTTTAATTGGTTTAGCAGGCACACCGCCAATTACGGTGTTTGCAGGCATAGATTTAGTGACGACAGCTCCAGCTGCGATGACACAGTTATCTCCGATTGTTACGCCATCTAAAATAGTAACTTTCGCACCTATCCAACAATTATTACCTACTTTAATCCCTTTTCTTGTGACCCCTTGTAAACGGATTAATAAGTCAGGATTTTGAAAATTATGATTTTCAGGGTGACAACTAAAATATTGACCGATAATGCAGTCATCGCCTATTGTCAATCCACCGCCGCCGCCTAGATAAGCGAACTCTCCGATGCCTACATTATCGCCAATATTGATAAAATCCCCTATTTTATTAAATGATGTTGCGGTAATAATCCGACTGAAAGCCCCAATGCTTACATTATTACCAAATTGAATGGGTTGTTTACCTAATGCACTGATGTACACAAAATCTTCTAACTGATTCCATTTTCCAAACTTAATGTTATGCTTGTATCCTAAGTGGACACTTTTACCTAAAAATAAAGTTGGATGAAATTGCCTCGCCCATAACATTTTCAAAGCCCGCAGACTACTAATAAATTTTTGCAATGCTAATTCCAATAAAACATTTGGTTGAATAGCTTTGTCAAGGGTGAATGCGGGGTTTTTTAAACGAATTAGTTGAGTTAAAAGAAGCGCAAACATCTTAGGCATTTTTTAAGGGTATAGAAAATAAATAAGGTATCAATAAATGTGGTTTTAGTTTGTTCTTAATCAAGGCACAAAAAACGGAGTTATGCTTTGCATAATGAGTATTTTCGTAACGCAGAAGAAGGACAAAATAAACCCGAAGAATTGGTAGGTTATATTTTTTCTATTCCCTCGATATAGTGAGTAAAAATAGTGTGAAGGGTTTCTTGTTTATCTATGTTTTCTATAGGTAGATATAAACCATTATATTTACCTGAAAACTCGTTAAAGAGTGTTTTATATTTTTTAGTTAGTGTTTTTATAACAGTAGGGGACAATTCTTTTTTTCTTTTTAAAATAGTTGCAGCATCTGCATACAAGAAAAAATTCAGTTTTGGTTTGGCTATAAAAGGGTATAAAAATTTAGGAAATTTTTCTGATAAATTGATGTTTGACCGTTTTCCATCTATAATAAAATCAAAGTAATAGCGATCGTATAAAACGGTGTACCCTCTTAATAAGTATTTCCACCACACATAAATTTGACCTAATAAATAGTCTAAATAATAGTAACTGAATCTTAGATAAGAGGCAATTTTACTATTGTTGGTCCCTTGTCTTGGCAATCGTGCTACTGAGCGTTGTTCCGCCCCTTTTTTGCCATACTTCCAAGCACTAATGATAGGCAAAAGTGAGGGACGGTGCCTTAGTACCACAACCTTTTTTCGATACTTATTCCCCAATAAAGTCCGAACTTCGTTGATAATGGTACTTTTGCCAGCACCGTCCACACCGCTGAAAGTGATGGTTTGGCTATTCTCTTCTTTCAGCAAACACCAAAGAGTTTTTAGGTAATTACCTAAATTGATAACCTTATTAATAAATGAATTCTCTCTTTGGCCATTTAAATATTTAATGATTTGTGCTCTATTATGAGGCGTGAATTCAATAGTATCTTTAATTGATTTGAATGTTGTATCGTATTTATCATTAATGTCTTTTAGTAATTGATGCTGCGTTGTTAAAGACAATTTTGAGTAATGATTATAATATTTTTCTGGAAGGCCACTATAGTTTAAGTAATTAAAAAGAAGCGCATGTTCAAAAATAGTAGCGGTATCACAAGTTCTAATTCCATTAAATATTATACTTTTATCCAATATATTTTCTGTGGATAAGTAGATTAATTGTTTTCTAACAAATTTTAGTAGCAAGTCAATCTGTAAAAAGTCCCCGTTCTTAAAGAAAAGGTAATAATGTTGTACACCTGCTCTTTCTGATAAATTGACTTTTAAAATGCTTGAATGACTATTGAAAAATGAGGCTATCTTTTGGATTAGCTCAGGTTTGACTAAAATGTCTAAATCACTCCCCTCTGGAAGGGTGGCTAAATCATCTCCAAACCATTTTAGTAATACATAAGTATCTGCTTGGATAAGCTGAAATAAAGATTGAATGAATGTATTTTTTTCTTTAGTCATAATTAATTCGTTAGTTGATTAAGTAATTGCCAAAGAAGTGCCATTGTTGTAAAGTATTAAAAAACAGGTAGTTATGATTTTTGGTATATTTAGTATTTCCCGTTTTAAATAAATTTTCCAAAAATGGGAATCTGGATTAATTTTTGTTCAGCTATATTATAAGTGAAAAAATTATTTTAAATATAATTATGTGAGTGTGGAGCGTTTGAGAAAAAATATTTAATCCTGCATTCTGTAAATCGGAACGACATTTTTTATTAATCTTTAAAAAACCGAGTCATCCTGTGAAAAAAAATACAACTACTAGAATTTTTGTGGTAGAAGATGATACGATGTATCAACGAATGATTAAATACATTATGGAATTGAATCCAGACCATGAAGTACATGTTTTTGCTTCTGGACAAGAATGTGTTCAGCAATTACATTTACAGCCTGATATCATTTCTCTAGATTATTCACTTCCAGATATGACAGGAGAAGAAGTGTTGGCTCAAATCAAAAAATTTAATGAAGAGATTTTGGTGGTCATTCTTTCAGGACAACAAGATATTTCTACTGCGGTCAAATTATTGAAGGAGGGAGCTTATGATTACATCACAAAGGATGAAGAAACGAAAGACCGTTTATTAAATACCTTATCTCATATAAAGAAACACCTAAATCTTCAAAAAGAAGTCGCTCATTTACGAACTCAATTAAATGTCAAGCATCAGTTTGATAACTCCATAATCGGGACGAGTAAACCGATGCAGCGAATTTTTCGATTATTAGAAAAATCTGTAAAAACGAATATTACGGTTTCGGTTACAGGAGAAACAGGTACGGGTAAAGAAGTAATTGCTAATGCGATTCATTATAATTCTAATCGCAAAAAAGGACCTTTTATAGCGGTAAATATGAGTGCGATACCCAAAGAGTTACTGGAAAGTGAATTGTTTGGTTATGAAAAAGGAGCTTTTACAGGTGCAAATGCTCGGAAAAAGGGACAATTTGAATTAGCAGATAAAGGGACTTTGTTTTTAGATGAGATTGCGGAAATGGATTTAAACATTCAGGCAAAATTATTGAGGGCAATCCAAGAAAGAGAAGTCAGAAGGGTAGGAGGGGAACAATTGGTCAAATTTGATGCTAGAATCATTATAGCAACACATAGAGATTTGGCAGAGGAAGTAAGAAAAGGTAATTTTAGAGAGGATTTATATTATCGTTTATTAGGGCTTAATATTCATTTACCACCATTGAGAGAGCGAGGAAATGATATTATTTTATTAGCGCAGCATTTTTTAAATGATTTTGCCAAGAAAAATAAAATGGGAAAGATGGCGTTTTCTAAAGAGGCTAAGGGCAAATTACTAGGCTATTCTTTTCCAGGTAATATTCGAGAACTCAAAGCCGTTATAGATTTGTCGGCAGTAATGGCAATGGAAGGAATTATAGAAGGAGAAGATATCCAATTTAATAGTGTGAGAAAAGAGGCAGGTTTTCTAACTCAGGAAATGACGATGGAGGCGTACAAACATCGAATTATACATTTTTACTTAGACAAATACGATAAAGATGTATTATTAGTCGCTCAGAAACTAGATATTGGTAAATCGACTATTTATAGAATGCTAAAAGAGAAAGTTTAGCTAGATGATAGAGCGTCAGATAAAAAAATGGGTAGTGTATTAAAATGGTTGATAAGTGCAAGCTGATGGTGGGTGATACATTCAAAGTATCACCCACCATCAACCACTTTGATACACCATAAAAAAATGATATTAAAAAATAACTTACTATTTTATTTAGCTCGTCAAATCCGTTGCCAACTGTATATATTAATTGGCAACGGATTTAGGGCAGCGGATAACTAGTAGTTTTTTAACTGACGCTCTAGATAGATAATCAGCTAAAAAATCAATAATATAAAAAATAACCCCATTCTATTTCTAAATTTAATTATGTCTAAGTACTTAGACATAATTTATCTTATCGAAAGACAAAGTGTTTAGAATTAGCAAAATATATAGTACCTAACAATAAATTAAGCACAGTTTTTGTAGCGTAAGAAAAAGAATCCCTCCAAAAAATCGCTAAATTCCAAGTGGTTTGCGCATGAAATAACAAACAGTTTTTTAGTTGTATTAGGATGATTTTAAAGCGATTAAGACAAACTGCGAACTGTTTACTGCCTGCTGCACTAGTATTATAATCAAACAAAAAATACAAAATGAAAGGTATCGTTTTTACTGAATTTTTGGACATGGTGGAAAAAGTTCATAATTATGAGCTAGTCGATGAATTATTAACAGAGAATGACTTGCCTTCTGGTGGCGTTTATACCGCAATTGGAACTTATCAGCACCAAGAAATGGTGACTTTAGTGGTAAGTTTAAGTAAAAAAACTAAAACACCAGTTCCTGACTTATTACAAGCTTTTGGAAAGTATCTTTTTGGAACTTTTGAAAAAGGCTACCCTTCCTTCTTTAACGCTGCACCAGATGCTTTTTCATTTTTAGAATCTATAGAGAATCATATTCATGTAGAAGTGAAAAAGTTATATCCAGATGCACAATTACCTCGATTCAAGACAAAAAGAGTCGGTGATAAAATACTTGAAATGACTTATTACTCTGACCGTAGTATGGCTGACTTTGCACTCGGATTAATTGAAAAAACGTTTGAACATTATCAAGAAGCCGTAAGTATTCTAAGGGAAGATTTGGTAGAAAATGGAAGTGAAGTCAAATTTATATTGACTAAAGATTGCTAAAAAGGTAATTAAAATGAAGGAGATAGATGTTTTAAAAAGGCGATTGGAAAGGGAACGATTGGCTCGGAAGCAAGCAGAAAATATTCTTGAAAAGAAAGCTTTAGAATTATATGCTGCCAATGAAGAATTAAGAAAACTGAATGAGAGTTTAGAACAAAAAATCGCTCAAAGAACGCTTGAATTAAGAATAAGTGAAGATAAATATCGTGGGATTATAGAGGATATGGAGTTGGGGTTAATGGAAGTGGATAATGATGGAATCATTGTTAAAGCCTATCAACGATTTTGTGATATGCTAGGCTATCACTCCCACGAACTGAATGGAAAAAATGCCATTGAAACCCTATTACCTGAAGAATATTTGCCTGTGATGGAAAGACAGGCAATAGAGCGATTAGAGGGTAGGGCAGATGTCTACGAAGTAGAAGTATTTAAAAAAAATGGGGAACGAATTTGGGTATTAATTAGTGGCTCTCCAATTTATAATTTGGAAGGGGAGATGATTGGTACTATTGGTATTCATTATGATATGACTGCTCAAAAAAACTTGGAGAAAGAGTTGGCGAAGGCAAAAATAACTGCCGAACAAGCCCAAAAAGCAGAGCAACAATTTTTGGCGAATATGAGTCATGAAATTCGGACGCCTATGAATGCGGTAATTGGTATGACTCATTTACTCTATGAAACCAATTTAAGCGAAACTCAAAAGGAATATATTGATGCTTTGCGGTTTTCTGCGGATAGTCTGATGGGCCTGATTAATAACATCCTGGATTTATCTAAAATTGAGGCAGGAGAACTAGAATTTGAAGAACAGACCTTCAATTTACAGCAAATGTTGAAGGGATTACAACGCACTTTTCAGTTTAAAGTAAAAGACAAACCTGTAAGCGTCGATATGGCAATCGACGAACGAATCACCAATTTAATCATAGGAGACCCTACTAGACTCAATCAAATTCTAACAAATTTATTAGGCAACGCTAGTAAGTTTACCCATCAAGGGACTATAGGCGTTAAGGCAATATTAAGGAAAAATAGTCATGCAAAATTTTGGATAGAATTTCAAGTTCACGATACTGGAATTGGTATTCCTAATGATAAACTAGATATAATTTTTGAAAATTTTAAGCAAGCAGATATTAAGGTAACTCGAAAATATGGAGGTACTGGTTTAGGTTTAACAATCGTCAAAGAATTAATCGAAATTCAAGGTGGTAATATTAATGCACAAAGCAAGCCCAATGAAGGGTCTGTTTTTAAATTTATTTTGCCTTACGGAGATTCAGGGGTAATAGCCGTAGAAAAAGCAAGGTCTTACGAAAAATCGAATGCTCATCTTCGGAAACTACTGAAAGACCAATATGTTTTAGTAGTGGAAGATAATGATATGAATCAGAAATTAATCACTAAGATTTTAGAAATATGGGAATGCTCTTTTGATTTGGCAGTTAATGGAAAAGAAGCCGTAGCCTATACCATGCTCCAAAAGTATGACCTAATTTTAATGGATATTCACATGCCAGAAATGGACGGGGTAGAGGCTACTTCAACTATTAGAAATGATGGGGAAAACCTAAATCAACATGTACCAATTATAGCCATGACGGCTGCTGCTTTGTTAGATGAAAAGAATAGAGCGATAAAAGCAGGGATGAATGATTATTTGACAAAACCCTTTTCTCCAGATTTATTATTAGAGAAAATTGGTGAAATCATGGGTTTTCGGGCAGATAAAGATTTAGCTAAAGCGAATGAAGTGCCTAATATAACAGGTGATTTTCCGACGATTAGTTTTAATTATTTATACGAATTTAGCAATGGAGACCGCATCTTTGTGAAAGATATGGTGGATACCTTTATCAAAGAATCCCCAAAAACTTTTGAAGAAATGAATAAAGCCTTTGTTAAAAAAGATTGGGAAGGTATTTATAAAATAGCCCATCGAATGAAGCCTAACTTTATGATGCTGGGCATGAAGACTCAACAGGATACTGCTGCACAAATAGAAAGAATGATTAAAAAAGAGGATTATACCGTTGCTACCCTTCAACAGTTAATTCAAGATTTAGAATCAGCTGCAGAACAAGCTTATCCTATTTTAGAAGAGAAATTAGCCGAGATTTAAAGCAAAAATTGATTAACTCCTAGTGTTTAGTCAAGATTGAAATGTCGATTGGATAAGTCGCTCGTAACCGCCAAATTCATTTGGCTGGTTCAGTCATTAAGTAGAATCAGCCAAATGAATTTGGCAATTACGAATCATCCGTCATTTCAAACATGACAGACCACTAGGAGTTAAAACCTTAAATAATTGGCAATATGGTGAAAACTGTGGGGACGAAATATCCTCGACGTGTCGGACACCTTTGGAGGTGTCCGACACGTGATTATCAATTTTTAAGCTGACTATCTAATAAAAGAGATACCTAACTGCATACTGCCAATTACTTATTAGGAGGTTTTTATATAATTCGCAGTGGCCACTGTTGCAAAATCAACTAAAATAGGAGTGGTTGGTTGATTGATTTGTCCAATAAAAGAGGTTTGATATTTACGACTAATGTAAGCCCAAGTATAGCGCCTATCAGCAATGCGCTTCATTTCCAAACCGAGTTCTTGTAAATTAACAGGAGACAGAGATAATATCTGAGTTAATAAATCGGATTTTGTTTTAAAATAGACACCTTTAAATTCTGTTGTAACTTGATTATAAATAACATCGAAAGCGATAATTGGGAGTCCCAAGTACATAGCTTCAACTAAAGAAGGGTTGGTGCCTCCTGCACTATGACCATGTACATATACGGAACAATTGGAACGAAGCATATTTAATTCAGTGGGTTCATAAATGGGGTCTAATAAATGTAAGTGGGGTAATTTACCATAAGTAGCTTTTAAAGCAATACCATAAGTACTGTGTGACCAGTTTCCGACTAAAACTAGCGGCAATTGAGGTAGTTCTTTAAAGGCAGCTAACACTAAATGGATATTGTTTTCAGGTTCAATTCTACATACTTTGAAAGCATATTCTTGCTCCAAAAAAGAATATTTTGCTGTCAAATTTCCTTGGATACCTACGGGGGAAACATGGTCCGCACCATATTCTATTAAACTGCTATGAATCCCATAATGGTCTAGCACATAATCTTGAAGCCCTGCATTATCTGTAATGATTTCATCCGCAAATTGAATAGCCATTCGTTCACTAAAGATTAAGAATTTTTTTATCCAGCCACTCCATTTCGCTCGCCTCCATTCCAATCCATCTACATTAACGATAATTCGCTTAGTAGAAAACATTTTTACAAATGGTAAGAAAATACAACCAGAAACACCTAAAACCAGTAGCACATCACAGAAAATCATAGCATGAATCATAGATAAAATATCATAAAATATGCTTTGAACTCCATTCGCTTTTAGTGGAATGTACTTGATTTTTGCCCCTTTCCAAGTAGGGACTCTTTCTGCTTTAGAATAACTTTTACTGCTGCTATAAACCGTTAAATCCAATTGTTGACCTAAATTAAGTACTAATTGGTGAGCTAAAGTTTCAAAACCACCATATTTAGCGGGTACGCCTACCGTTCCAATGATGCCTACTTTTGTTTTTTTCATTTTCTTGAATGTTA